>NZ_JBWDTQ010000010.1:0-279379 GCF_056312425.1 Nocardiopsis sp. TRM 82005 | reverse complement strand
CTCCTACTTCGTGGTGGCGCACTTCCACTACGTGGTGTTCGGCACCGTGGTGTTCGCGATGTTCGCGGGCTTCTACTTCTGGTGGCCCAAGTTCACCGGAACGATGCTCAACGAGACCCTGGGCAAGTTCCACTTCTGGCTGCTGTTCCTCGGTTTCCACGGCACGTTCCTGGTCCAGCACTGGCTGGGCGCCGCGGGTTTCCCGCGCCGTTACGCCGACTACCTGTTCAACGACGGCTTCACGGAGCTGAACCAGATCTCCTCGGTCTCGTCGTTCGTGCTGGCGGGCTCCACGCTGATCTTCTTCTGGAACGTCTACATCACCGCCAAGAACGCTCCCCAGGTCGGGGTGGACGACCCGTGGGGCTACGGCTGCTCCCTGGAGTGGGCGACGTCCTGCCCTCCGCCGCGGCACAACTTCGCGTCGCTGCCGCGGATCCGGTCGGAGCGTCCCGCGTTCGACCTGAACCACCCGCACGCCGCGGCCCCGGCGCACACGGATCCCGCGAGGCAGTAGCTATTCACGAGAACGCGGGTCCTTCGCGGAGGAGGCCCCTTCCGAGGTCCGTTTCCCCGTCCGAACGCAAGCTCGACGCCCGAGGTGGCCGAACGCCGCCGAAGGCGACCAGTTCTGGGTTGAAGGCGCATGGTTGTGAGTCCATCCCCCGGCGACAACTCACGGCGACCGCTCCTGGACGGCCACGCCGGTGCGGTCTGCGCCGTTCTCCTGTCGGTGGCCGCCCTGATGATGCTGTGGACATGGACCGGCCACCCCGCGTTCGCGGTGGCCACGTGCTGCACGGTGGCCGGTGTGTTCGCCGCGGGGTTCATGCGGTCCAGGGCGGGGTGGACCGAGCTGGTCGGCGGTCCGCTGGACGGCGCACGGATCCGAACGGCCAGGGCCGCAGGCCCACGAGACGCGGGCCTGGTCCTGGCCGTACCCGGTGGAGGACGGGCGCGTTACGGGCCCGACGGTTCCGGTCGCCTGGTCTACCGGGGCCGCGCCGGGAACGGTGGCCACAAGGACCCGGGAGGGTGAGGCGGCCCGCGCTCTACGCGCCCTCGCCTTCCCCCAGGTACGCGAAGGGCCATGACCAGACCCACCCCCATCGGAACCGACCACCACAGCTGGTGCCAGAACACGTCCCCGAGCTCCCGCCACGGGGTGGTGGCCACGGCGACACCCGTCAGAGCACCGAGGCAGTAGACCAGCACCCAGCGAGGTACCTCCACCGGCCGTCCGGGCAGCGCCCTGGTGGCGACCGCCACCACCAGAACCAGCGCCAACACCAGCCAGGCCAGGAGGAAGAGCCGCAGGCGCAGGGGGTCGGGGGCCGGAGCGTCCCAGGCCGACCACGTCAGGCAGAGGGCCGCTACCAGAAGCACCGACGCGCCGCCGACGGCGTAGCCGGTGGGTACGGGGGTCTGGGGGAGTTCCACTTGCCTGTCATCCGTTTCCCGTCTCATGTCCGTTGAGTGTTCCCGCGGCCATCCGGACTTACGCGCTTCCCCGTGAGGAATCGCGGACACGGTACCGGGTTCCCGAACCACGGTTGTGACCTGCGTCTCAGGCGAACTCCTACAACTTCGGGCGCGGGGAACTGTGCGTCCCGACCTCTTCCCCGGTCACCGGCATAACGGACAATGGGAGGTGATCCACTCCCACACCCCTGAGGGAATCCACCCATGCCCACGACCAGGAATGACGTCCGCTACAGGGGCCTGACCGCCCGAGACCTGGCCCTCATCGCCGTGTTCGCCGGGCTCATCGCCGCGCTCAGCGTCACCGTCGCCATCCCGCTGCCGTTCTCGCCGGCGCCGATCACCCTCCAGACCCTCGGCATCATGCTCGCCCCCAGCCTCCTGGGCTGGAAACGCGGCACCCTCGCCGTCGCCGCCTTCCTCGCCCTGGGCCTGGCCGGGCTCCCGCTCTTCGCGGGCGGGATGGGAGGTGTCGGAGTCCTGGCCAGGCCCTCGGCCGGGTTCATCATCAGCTGGATCTTCGCCGCCCTGGTCATCGGTGTGCTCACCGACCTCATGGTTCGCAACAGCCATGGCCGCTACCGCTTCTGGGCGGGCCTGGGCGTCAACGTCGTCGGAGGCGTCCTCGTCATCTACGCGATCGGCGTCCCCTGGATGGCCGTCGTCGCGGGCAGCGGAACCCTGGCCACCACCTACTCCATGCTGGCCTTCCTGCCGGGCGACCTCGTCAAGGCCGGCGCCACCGCCCTCATCGCCAGCACGGTCTTTCGCGCCTACCCCATCCCGCCCGCCGGGCGCCCGGTCGTCGAGGCCGGCAGCGACAACGGTGGAGCCGCCTGATGCTCCGCCTCAAGGGGGTCTCCCACTCCTACGACGACCGCGCCGTACTGCGCGACGTCACCCTCGACCTCGCCGAGCACCGTATCGGCGTGATCGGGGCCAACGGATCGGGCAAGTCCACGCTCGCCCGCACCCTCAACGGCCTCGTCGTCCCCGACGAGGGCCGGGTGTCACTGGGGGAGTGGGACACCCGGCGCCACGCCAAGCACATCCGGCGCAGGGTCGGCTTCGTCTTCTCCGACGCCGCCAACCAGATCATCATGCCCACCGTCGCCGAGGACGTGGAGATCGGCCTGCGCTCCCTGAAGCTCGATCGCGCGGAGACCAACCGCCGGGTTGAGGACGCCCTGGTCCGCTACGGCCTCGACGGCCACCGCGACCACCCGGGCCACCTGCTCTCCGGCGGCCAGAAACAGCTTCTCGCCCTGGCCTCGGTCCTGGTCACCGAGCCCGCGGTGCTGGTCTGCGACGAGCCCACCACCCTGCTCGACCTGCGCAACACCCGCATGGTGCACCGCACCCTCGACGGCCTCGACCAGCAGGTCGTGCTGTTCACGCACGACCTGGACCTGCTCGACGACTTCGACCGGGTCCTGGTCATGGACGCGGGTCGGGTGGTCTTCGACGGCGTTCCCGGCGACGCCGTGCCCTACTACACCAAGCTCATGGACAACCGATGAGTACCGTCGGCCTGTACGTCCCCGGCCACAGCCCCCTCCACCGCGCCCCGGCCGGGGCCAAACTCCTCGTGCTGCTGTTGGCCGGTGTCGGCCTCGTCGTCTGGGCCGACCACCGCGTCGCGGCCGGTGCCCTGGCCGTCGCGCTCGTGCTCTACCCGGTGGTGAGGCTGCCCCTGGGCCGGGCCGTGGCCGCGCTACGCGCACTGTGGCCGTTCCTGCTGGCCATCGGCCTGTTCCAGGTCCTGTTCGCCGACTGGCAGACGGCCCTGCGCCTGTGCGCGCAACTCGCCGCGCTCGTTCTGCTCGCCAACCTCGTCACTCTCACCACTCGCGTGCGCGAGATGCTCGACCTCTTCGAACGGATGGTCCGACCGCTCCGACACGTGGGCGCCAACCCCGACCGGATCGCCCTCGTCCTGGCACTCACCATCCGATCCATCCCGATGGTCGCCGCCGCCTGGCAGGCGGCCCAGGAGGGCTATCGGGCTCGGGGCCTGTCCGGTCGCCCCCACCTGCTCGTGGTTCCGCTGATCGTCCAGCTGCTGCGGATGGCCGACGCGACGGGGGAGGCGCTCGTGGCCCGGGGGATCGACGAGGAGACCCGGCACTGATGTGCCCAACGGTCCGCGTTAGCGGGAACGAAACGGTGGAATCCGGTACCGATTGAGCATCGGATAGTCGGATTCGCACGCATTTCGATGGATAATGAGTACCAGTCCACCCGAAGTAACGCGCCAACGAACCGGTGATTAGCGTGCCCCGGCGTCCTCCCCCCGCCGTGATCCGGGCCTGGTCCGTCGTCACCACGGCGGTCGCCCTCGTCGTCCTGATGGCCTTCGCCCTGCCCGGTGCCACCTCCGCCGCGAGCAGTACCCCTCCGGAGCCGGATCCGGCCCTGGTCCGAGCCCTGCTCTCCGAGGAGGCCTTTCCCCTGGTGCCCTTCGCGCCCCGCACCGGACCCGCCACCGGTGGGCAGGGCCTCGCTCACGACCAGCGCCAGGAGCTCACCGCGCGGATCGAGGCGCTCTCCGAGGAACGCGGCGCCGAATTCGGGATCGCCGTACAGGACCTGCGCACCGGCGCCACCTTCAGCCACAACGCACACCAGCAGTTCCCCACGGCGAGCGTCGTCAAGCTGACCATCCTGACCATGCTGCTCCTGCGTGCTCATGAGGAGGGGCGCGACCTCACCGGGGCAGAGCAGGCACAGACCTCCATGATGATCCGCTACAGCGACAACGACGTCACCGACGGCCTGTACTCGCGGATCGGCTTCACCGACGGCTTCGTGCGCGGTGCCCGAACCCTCGGCTACACCAGTACCGACCCCAACCCCCGGGGTGTGTGGGGTGCCACCAGGACCACCGCCGCCGACCAGATACGGCTGCTGCGCACGCTCTACTGTGACGAGAGCCCGCTGCCGGAGGAGGACCGAGCCTACGCGCGCGAGCTGATGGAGACCGTCGTCGCGGAACAGGCCTGGGGCGTGTCGGCCAGCGCCGGGCCCGCCGACACCGTGGGCCTCAAGAACGGATGGACGCCCCGGGAGAGCAACGGCGGCCTGTGGAACGTCAACAGCGTCGGCTACGTGGCCGGCTCCGAACGCGAGTACCTGATCGCGGTCCTCACCGACGGCAGCAGCGACTACACCACGGGCGTCGCCCTGGTGGAGGAACTGGCGTCCACGGTCACCGGTGCCCTGGAGGGCGCACCGGACCCCGAGCAGCTCAGCCGCTGACGCCTGCTCTCCGGGGCCTGGCCGCCTCGCCCCCAACAACTCGCGGCTCGGGTTTCCGGGGCGCCGCTGCAAGAATGGGGCCATGACCCCTTCCTCCCCCCGAACCGCCGTCCAGGCCGCCGCGGGCGGCGGCCCCACGCGGCCTGGCACACGTGTGCCCCGTCCGGCTGGGGCCGAACGGGGCACGACGGGGCAAAGCGAAGCCCCGGAACGAGCACGGACCTAGTCCAGCGGACCGCCGGCGACGTAGACGACCTGGCCGGACACGAACCCGGCGTCCTCACCGGTGAGGAAGGCGACCGTGTTGGCGATGTCCTCGGGGACACCCGCCCGGCGTACCGGGATCTCGGCCTCCTTGTAGGCCTTCATGTCCTCGTACTTGATGCCGATGCGCTCGGCGGTCGCCTTGGTCATGGCGGTCTCGATGAACCCGGGAGCGACGGCGTTGCAGGTCACGCCGAACTTGCCCAGCTCGATGGAGAGGGTCTTGGTGAACCCCTGGAGCCCGGCCTTGGCCGCGGAGTAGTTGGCCTGGCCCCGGTTGCCCTGCGCCGAGGAACTGGACAGGTTGACGATCCTGCCCCAGCCGTTCTTGGTCATGTGGGCCTGGGCGGCCTTGCTCATCAGGAACGCGCCCCGCAGGTGCACGTTCATCACGGTGTCCCAGTCCTCCACGGACATCTTGAACAGCAGGTTGTCGCGTAGGACACCGGCGTTGTTCACCAGGATCGCGGGCGGGCCTAGGCGCTCGGCGACGGTGTCGACGGCGGCGGTCACCTGGTCGGGGTCGGAGACGTCGCAGCCCACTGCCAGGGCCGTGCCGCCCGCGGCGGTGATGCGGTCCACGACCTCCTGGGCGTCGGACTCCTTCAGGTCCAGGACGGCGACGGCCCGACCCTCGCGCGCCAGGCGCTCAGCCGTGGCGGCACCGATCCCACGGGCCGCACCGGTCACGATGGCTACACGGGGCGTTGGGGACATGGTGTTACCTCCAGTAATTCACGTGGTGGGCGCGAGGGAATCATATCGGCATGCCAACCGGTCGGTAGGTACCCGGGGGTCGTTCGGGGAAGCAGTGCTACGGCAGGTTTGTCCCATATCAACCAGGCTTTACGGACGAGCCGAAGTTGGTCCTGCTGTTTGCCTGCACATCGTCGAGCCTTGGCCTACGATTGCTTGCAAGACCAAGATGCACGTGCATTCGAGCCGTGCAGAGGCACGCGCCCGCTCCGTACGCGGACACCGCGTACCCCGGAACGTGTCACTGCCGCTCGCACTGCGGTGCGTCAGGGAGGAGTGGAAGGCATGGAGTGTGCGGAGGCGGTGGCGGAACCGGCCGGCGGCTGGTGGCTCAAGGTCCTGACGCACGGTTCCCGACGCTGGAACACCCCCGTCTGCGGAGACAGGCACGACGCCGTCACGTGGAGCTTCGCGCCCCGGCCCCACGCTGTGGGCGCCGCACGCGAGATTTCCGAGGCTCTTCTCCACCAATGGGAGATGCAGTACTTGTCCAGCGATGTCGCGGTAGTCGTTTCCGAATTGGTCACCAATGCGGTCAGGCACGGTGACCCTCTGCCCTTGACCAGGCGCGGCGACGGGGGTATTCAGCTGTCGCTGATGCGCAGCGGCGGTGAATTCATCTGCGCGGTCCGCGACGGTGGAGATCGGCTCCCCGCGAGAAGGGAAGCCGAACTCTGCCTGGAGGGCGGCCGAGGGCTTGCCCTGGTGAGTGCTTTCGCGCGAGAGTGGGGCGTGATTCCCACGCCACCCGGCGGAAAGTTCGTGTGGGCGCAATTCGTATGAGTCGACCGCGGTTCCCGCCGCCGGACGGCCCGCCGGTCTCCCCGCCCCGGTCGGGGAGCCCCGTTGGAAGGTCTTCGGGCCGCGGCCCTGGGACGTGCGGACGCCGTGGCTCTATCGTGTACATGTAGTGTCTTGACCGTATGGCAAAGGTATACCGACGGTCCGGATACCCTTGTTCGAGGAATGACGGAGAGGCGGCGAACGTGGATATCGCTCGGTTGCGCCAGGGGAGCGGCCCCACTGTGCGCCGCATGCTGATCGGACACGAGCTGCGCCAACTCCGCGAAGCACGCGGTATCAGCCGTGAGGACGCCGGGAACAAGATTCGTGCGTCGGCGTCCAAGATCAGCCGTATGGAACTTGGCCGGGTTGGTTTCAAGCTGCGCGATATCGAGGACCTCCTCAAGATGTACGGGGTCACCGACCGCAAGAGGATCAAGGAAATCCTCGAAGTCGCGCGCGAATCCAACAAGCCCGGATGGTGGAAGGAGTACGGGGAGTCACTGCACAAGTGGTTCATCCGTTATGTCGGCTTCGAGGAGGCCGCCGACCACATCCGCATCTATGAGTCCCAGTTCGTTCCCGGCCTGTTGCAGACCGAGGAGTACGCGCGGGCGATCATCTCCGGTGGCGTGGAGACCGATCAGGTCACCGAGCAGCGCGTGGAGGCCAGGCTCAAGAGACAGCGCCGTCTGCGCACGGACAAGAACATGCGCATGTGGGTGATCCTCGACGAGGCCGCGGTGCGCAGACCCATCGGCGGCCCCGAGGAGGGCCGCGAGATCATGCGCGGCCAGCTGGAGTGGCTCATCGAGCTCAGCGAGGAGTACGACAACATCACCCTCCAGATCGTCCCCTTCGCGGTGGGCGCGCACGCCGCCGAGGCCGGCTCGTTCACGCTCCTGCGCTACTCGGAGTTCGAACTGGCTGACATGGTCTACCTGGAGCAGCTCACCGACGCTGAGATCATCGACCGCCGTCCCGTGGTGGAGACCTACACCAAGGCCATGACCCGGCTGAGCGTCGCCGCGGCCACGCCCGACGAGACGCTGAACATGCCAGGGAGATGCTGGAGGACTTGGACAAGGACTGAGCGCGTGTCTTCCGTCCGGGGAGGGGCCTGGGGCGGAGAGGCCGTCAACCACCAGGGGCTCGCCGCGGCGGGCCTTTCCGGTTTTCCGGTGCGACCTGCCGACGGTGATCGGCCTCCGTGGCGGGCTCACCCGTGTTCACCGTGGGAGTCCCGTCCGGGACCCCCACGTGTGCGTCCGCCCCCGGTCAACCCTGATGAGGGCGCGGCGACCGGGCCGGCGCGGGGAGAGGGGTCACCGGCCGGTGACGACCCCTCCTGTGTGTTTCGAGGACACCGACGTGTCCGGTGGCTCAGCGGGACGGCAGCCCTAGCTGAGGAGGTTGTCGAAGTCTCCGTCCTTGGCGCCCAGGATCATGCAGTCGATCTCCTCCTGGGTGTAGACCAGGGCCGGTCCGGCCGGGAAACGGGAATTGCGCACGGCGATCGAACCATCACCGAGACGGGCCATCTCGACGCAGGCCCCCTGGGAGTTGCTGCGCTTGGCCTTCTGCCAGGCGGCGCCGGAGAGGTTGGTCGCGGGGACGCCGTTGTGTGCGGTCATGCTGCTCCTTCGTTCCTTGAGGGGAGTGTTCGTGCCGATGCACTGCCACTTGCACGTGCATTCGCACCGACGCGTTCACAAGCATAGCGTGACCTCCGCCACTTGTCCGAGGGTTTTGCGGTATGTAAGCGCTGTGTAATCCGGTTGTGAGAACGCGGTGGTGGACGGGTCGGCCGATGGGCAGAAAAGGCGGGCAAGACGAGAGCCCCACCGGACGCGGAGCGGATGCCGCGGGCCCGATGGGGCTCGGAGGCGAGGTCGCTCAGGAGCAGACCAGCGCGGTGGTCAGCGCGTCCAGGTTGCCGCGCATGATCGAGGGGTAGTCGTCGCCGGGGGAGTCCTCGGTGACGCCCTCCAGGGGATCGAGCACCTCCACCCGCGCGCCGGTCTCCGCGGCGATGGTGTCCGCGGTCGCCGTGGGCATCAGCGGCTCGGTGAAGACGGTGTCGATGTCGTGCGCGCGGACGGTGTCGGTGATCTCCGCGATCTGCGAGGGCGAGGGCTCGGTGTCGGGGTCCACCCCGCTGACACCGATCTGTTCCAGGCCGTAGGCATCGGTGAGGTAGGTGAAGGCGGTGTGCCCGACGACCACCTCGTCGTGCTCACAGGAGGACAGGCCCTCCTCGTACTCCTGTCCGATCGCCTCCAGCTCGGCGGTCACGGTCTCCGCGTTCTGCGCGTAGCCGTCGGCTCCGTCGGGGTGGACTTCGGCCATGCGGTCGCTGAGCGACTGGGCCACCTGTGCCATCAGGTCCACGTCCAGCCAGAAGTGGGGATCGTACTCGCCGTGGTCGTGGTCCTCCTCCCCGGAGTGGCCCTCCTCGTCGGCGTGCTCGTCCCCCTCATGCCCGTGCTCGTCCTCGGCCTCGTCGGCGGACCGCAGCTGGACGAGGCCGGCGACGTCGAGCGCGATCTCGGAGGCCTCCTGGTCGATCGCGTCGTCCACGGCGGGCTGCAAGCCCTCCACGTAGAAGGCGATGTCGGCCTCGCTGACCTCGGCGACCTGGCGGCCGGTGAGCTCCAGGTCGTGGGGTTCGGTGCCCGGATCGGTGAGCTGGGTGACCGCTACCTGGTCACCGCCGATCTCCGTGGCCAGCCACTCCAGGGGATAGACGCCGGTGACCACGGTCATGTCGGCTTCGGCCGGGGAGACACCCGAGTCGTCCGCCCCTTCGCCGCCGCTTCCGCAGGCGGTGATCGTCATGAGTGTCGCGGCGCCGAGGGCGGCGGCTCGCATGGTCGTCCCAGTTCGCATGGGTCAATTCTCGGGAAAATGAAAACGGTTGTCAATTCGCCCGTTTGGCGTGGAACCTCCGGGGGGACCAGGCCGGACCGGACCGGGGCAGCCCGGCTCGGCTCAGGTGGACTCGGAGAAGCGCTCCACGTCGTCGGTCCTGCCCGCCACCACGATCACGTCGCCCTTGTTCAGCACCGTCTCCTGGGTGGCGTAGGTGAACTCCGCGCCCAGCCGTTTCACCGACACCACGGTGATCCCGTACTGCTGGCGGACCCTCGTCTCACGCAGGGTCTTGCCGATCAGCGCCCGCGGCGCCTTGGTCTTGCCGAGGGAGAAGCCCTCCTCCAGCTCCACGTAGTCGAGCATCCGTCCCGACAGCAGGTGCGCCACGCGCTCGCCCATGTCGTGTTCGGGCAGCACCACGTGATGGGCACCCACCTGTTCCAGGATCCGTCCGTGCCGACGGCTCGTCGCCTTGGCCCAGATGGTGGACACCCCCATGTCCACCAGCTGTGAGGTGGCCAGGATGCTCTCCTCCAGGTGGGTGCCTATGGCCACCACCGCCCGGTGGAACTGGGCCGCGCCCACCTGGTAGAGCGCCTCCTCGTCGGTGGCGTCGGCGATCACCGTGTGGGTGAGGGCGTCGGCGTAGGTCTGCACCATGCGCGAGTTGGAGTCGACGCCCAGCACCTCCCATCCTCGGCTGACCAGCTCCAGCGCCAGCGAACTGCCGAACCGGCCCAGGCCGATGACCAGGACGCGCCTGTCGGTGGGTCTCCTGTGCTGCTGCACGGATCTCTCCCTTCTGTGCCGGAGGGCCTCAACCGATGATCGGCCGCGCCTTGGCGAGATCGTAGCGGCGACGGCGGTCACGGAAGGCGAGCGCCGTCACGAAAGTGATGGGGCCGATCCTGCCGGCCACCATGAGTATGGCCAGCAGACACTGCACCCAGGGGGCCAGGTCCGGGGTGATGCCGGTGGACAGGCCGACCACGCCGACGGCGGATACCACCTCGAACATCACGGGCAGCGTGTCGTACGGGGTGGTGCGCAGCAACAGGAGGGTGGTGAACGCCACGACCGACGCGGACAGGAACACCAGGCTCAGCGACTGCCGGATGACCTCGGGCGAGAGCTGGCGGTCGAACACGTGCACCTTGTCCTGGGCGCGGACCTCGGCCAGCACCACCAGGAAGATCACCGCGAGGGTGGCGACCTTGATCCCCCCGGCCGTTCCCGCGCTACCGTTGCCGACGAACATGAGCATGATCGTCATCAGCAGCGTGGCGTCCTGCATCTGGCCGGTGTCGACGACGTTGAGGCCGCCGCTGCGGGGCATCACGCCGTGGAAGAAGCCGTCGGTGATCCGGGCCCACCAGTGCAGCTGGCCCAGGGTGTCCGGGTTGTTCCACTCCATCACGGTCACCATCAGCGCCCCGGCCGCGAAGAGGATCGCGGTGGTGGTGACGGTGAGCTTGGTGTGCATGCTCCACACGCGCGGGGTACGCAGCTGGTGCCGCAGCTCCAGCAGGACCGGGAACCCGATACCGCCGAGGATGACCGCGAAGGCCACGGGCATCAGGATGAACACGTCGCCGGAGAAGCCGGTCATGCTGTCGTCGTAGAGCGAGAGCCCCGCGTTGTTGAAGGCCGAGATCGAGTGGAAGAAGCCTGAGTAGAGGGCCTCTCCGAAGGACATGTCGTAGCCCAGCCACATCCTCGGTGTGATCAGCAGGAACGTGCATCCCTGGAGTACCAGGAAGATCACCGCGACCCGGCTGACCACACCGCGTACGTCGCCCACCCACAGGCTCTTGGTCTCGGCCTGCACGTTGAGCTGCATGCGCAGACCGAACCGGTGGATCATCGCGGTGCCCAGCAGGGAGGCCAGGGTCATGATCCCCATCCCGCCGACCTGCATGAGGAGCAGGATGATCACGTGGCCGAAGGTGTTGAGGTCGCTGCCGACGCTGATCACACTCAAGCCGCACACCGCCAGCGACGTCGTCGCGGTGAAGAAGGCCTGGACGAACGTCAGCCCCCCGCCACCGGTCGTGGCCAGCGGTGTCATCAGCAGGGCCGTGCCCGCCAGGTCGACGGTCACGAACACCAGGAGGAACACCCGCGCGGGCTTGCGCCATCCGCGGGCCTCGCGGGTCGAACGCGAGTCCAGGCGCATCCGGTGCGCCAGCACGGACGTCTTCCGAGGGAGGAAGGATCCGCGGACCAACCTGCGAAGGGCGTGAATGCTCGCGCTCGGCGGCTTCGTGCTCATCGCTGGTCGGGGGTCGGAAAGGGTGCCACGGTTCCTCCTTGTCACCTGGCCGCGAGGAATTGTGCCAGAGGGCTCAGATCGTGGCACGTCGACGGTCCGCCCAGCATCGTAAACCCCGGTGGGGGGTGGTACGGGCGTCCACGGACCGTTCCTCGGCGGGGCTGCGGCGGTTCAGGCGTGTCGGGGGCCCTCGTGGTCGGCGTGGCCGGGCGGTTCCAACTGCAAGGTGGAGTGCTCGACGTCGAAGTGACCGGTCAGGCACGCGTGGAGTTCGTCCAGCATCCGGCCGCTGTCGTGGAGGTGCTCCTCGGCGACCACCACGTGCGCCGACATCACGGGTACCCCGGAGGTGATGGTCCAGGCGTGCAGGTCGTGGACGTCGAGTACGGCGGGGTGCCCGAGCAGGTGGTCGCGTACCTCGCTCAGGTCCATGTCCTTGGGCGTGGCCTCCAGCAGGATGTGCACGGCCTCTCGTAGCAGAGCCCAGGCACGGGGAACGATGATCGCGGCGATGCCCAGCGACACGAGGGTGTCCACCCGTGCCCACCCGGTCATCCAGACCACGGCTCCGCCCGCGATGACGCCGACCGAGGCCAGGGCGTCGCTCATGACCTCCAGGTAGGCGCCCTTGACGTTGAGGCTCCTCTGGGCTCCCGAGCGCAGTACGAACAACGCGCCGATGTTCATGACCAGACCGAACGCGGCGACGACGACCATGCCGAGCCCGGATACCCCGGCGGGCCTCTGGAGCCGCTCGACCGCCTCCACCACGATGAACCCGCACAGGCCGAACAGCACCAGGGCGTTGACCGCGGCGGCGAGGATCTCCGCGCGCTGGTAGCCGAAGGTGCGCCTGTTGGTGGCGGGCCGCGCGGCGATCCACACGGCGGCCAGGGCGAGGACCACGCCGAAGGAGTCGGTGACGGTGTGCCCGGCGTCGGCGAGCAGGGCCAGGCTGCCGCTGAACGCGGCACCGGTCACCTGGACCGCGGCGACGGTGAGCATCATCCCGAGGACCATCGCCAGCCGTCTGCTGTTGGCCGCCCCCGCGGTGACCGCGTGTCCGTGGCCGTGTCCCGCGCCCATCGGCGCCCCCTGTCCTGCGGTTCCGTTCACGGGCGCCGCGGATGACGGCGCCCATGGTTCAGCCAACACTGTTTATACAGCCCTAGCTGTCTATACAGCAAGCTATGTACAATGGTTTTCATGTTGACCTCCGAACAGCGCCTGTCCGCCATCCACCGCCTCGGGCGCGCCCTGGCCGACCCCACTCGCTGCCGCCTCCTGCTGGCGCTCCTCGACGGCCCCCACTACCCCGCCGGGCTCGCTGAGCACCTGGGGCTCACTCGGCAGAACGTCTCCAACCACCTCGCCTGTCTGCGTGACTGCGGGCTGGTGCGCACCTTCGCGCGAGGGCGACAGGTCAGCTATGAACTCGTGGACGACTCGCTGTCCCACGCCCTGGAGGACCTCCTGCGCGTGGTGTGGGGCACCGCCCAGCCGCACGAGCCGGTGGAGGAACACCGGACCGTCTGATCCGGTGGACCGGAAACCTTCACTGTGATGTCCGCTACGTGCCACCGTCACCCGCGGCGCAGGGGAGGACGCACCGTGTCGATCTCGGGCTCCGACTTCCGGATGAGGGCTCCGACTTTGGTCAGGGTCCCCCCTGACAGAAGGCTGACGTGTCCCTGAGAAGCCCCTGAATCAGGCGGGGGAGGCTCAACTCCAGATATAACGCGACGTATGGTGAATGGTGCGCCCGGTGGATGCGTGAAGCACGGCTCATACGGCTGACACGGGTGTCCCGCGCCTCGCGGACGAACACCGGCATCCCCACCACCACACGTTCGAGAGACCAGTTCCAAACCGGCAACCGGTGGCAGGACCGACGGACGACGTGTGTGCTCTGACGGGCGCCGACAAGCACTGGACGACCCGCACACCACGGCCCGCCCCCGTGGTCCGCAGTGAACTAGGAGCGAGAACCTCTCATGTCCAGATCGGCCGCAACGGCCCGCGCCGCGGGTCGCCCCCAGGCGGGGACCGCCGCCACCGGAGCGGAAGGGGCGAACACGTGAACCGCCTCTCGGTCATGTCGCTCGGCAACCGGGCGCTGGTCCTGCTCATCACCCTGGCAGTCCTCTCCTTCGGCGTCCTCGCCGCCATGTCGGCCAAGCGCGAGCTCTTCCCCGAGGTCTCGCTTCCGATGGTGATGGTCACGGGGAGCTACTCCGGTGCCACACCCCAGGTGGTGGAGGGCCAGGTCACCGAACCCCTGGAGCAGGCGCTCCAGGGCGTGGAGGGCGTCAACACCGTCACCTCCACCTCCAGCAACGGCTCCGCCCAGATCATGGCGGAGTTCGACTACGGCCGTGACCAGGACGCCCTGGTCCGCGAGGCGCAGGTCGCCGTCGACCAGATCTCGGGCATGCTCCCCGAGGACGCCGACACCTCCGTCATGTCCATGAGCTCGGACATGATGCCCGCCATGCTCCTGGCCGTCAGCTCCGAGAACGGCGACGAGCAGGCCATGGCCTCCACCGTCGAGAACGTCCTCATCCCCGAACTGGAGTCCGTCGACGGCGTGCGCTCGGCCAACCTCTCCGGGGTGCCCGAGCAGAAGGTCGAGATCGTTCCGGACGAGGACGAGCTCGCCTCCGCCGGGATCACCTCCGAGGACCTCACACAGGCCCTGGAGAGCAACGGCATGCTCATGGCCGGCGGGTCCATCGACGAGGACGGCCGGTCCCTGAGCGTCACCACCGGCGAACAGCTCACCTCCATCGAGGAGGTCGAGGACCTGTGGGTCCAGCCCTCCCAGGGCGTCGACGAGTCCGCCGCGGTGCCCGGGGCGCCTCCGGCCGATGCGCCCTCACCCGTCCGGATCTCCGAGGTCGCCGACGTCGAACTCGTCACCGACGAGGCTGGCAGTATCGCCCGCCTGGACGGCGTGCCCAGCATCGCCCTGATGATCATGGCCACACCCGACGGAAACACCGTCGACATCTCCGACGGCGTTCAGGCCGTCCTGGACGAACAAGCCGATCTGCTGGGCTCCGACACCGACGTCTCCGTGGTCTTCGACCAGGCTCCCTTCATCAACGACTCCATCACGGACATGTTCGAGGCGGGCGCCTACGGTCTGGTCGCCTCGGTCATCGTGATCCTCGTCTTCTTGTTCTCCCTCCGCTCCACCCTGGTCGTCGCCGTCTCCATCCCGGTGTCGATCCTCATCGCCTTCGTGGGGATGCAGGCCTTCGGGTTCACCCTCAACATGCTGACCCTGGCGGCCATCACCATCGCGATCGGCCGCGTGGTGGACGACTCCATCGTGGTTCTGGAGAACGTCCGACGGCACATGGACTACGGCAAGGAACGCATGAGCGCGGTCAAGGACGGCGTGCGCGAGGTCGCCGTCGCCGTGGCCTCGTCCTCCTTCGCCACCATCGCCGTCTTCCTGCCGTTGGCCTTCGTCGGCGGCATGGTCGGCGAGATCTTCATGCCGTTCGCCGTCACCAGCGCCCTCGCCCTGGGCGGTTCGCTGCTGGTCGCGCTCACCGTCACCCCGGTGCTGTGCTACTGGTTCATGCGCCCGCGCAACGTCGGAGACTCCACCCAGGGCGACATCGAGCGCCAGCAGAACGAGAGGGAGTCGCGCTCCCCGCTGCAACGTGCCTACCTGCCGGTCATCCGCTGGATCACGACCAAGCGCAAGACCGCCACGGTCGTCACCCTGGCCGCCTCCCTCGCCATCTTCGGCGGGACGCTCGCCATGGCGGCCACCTCCGAGACCGACTGGATGGGCGAGGCCGAGCAGAACACCTACACGGTCGTGCAGGAACTGGAACCCGGTACGTCCCTGGAGGCCGCCGACGCCGAGGCCGCCAAGGTCGAGGAGGTCCTGTCCGGGATGGCCTGGATCGACACCTACCAGGCCAATATCGGCGGCAACCCGCTGATGGGCGGTGGGACCGACCAGATCGACTACACCGTCACGGCCGACCCGGAGACCGACCAGCTGCGCAACCGCGACGTGCTGCGCGAGGAGTTCGCCAGTCTGGACACCGAGCACGAGCCGCGCCTGGACTCCTCCGGAGGCATGGGCGGTTCCGATATCGAGGTGCGGGTCACCGCGGAGAACCAGGACACCCTGGTCGAGGCCGCGGAGATGGTCGCGGACGAGCTGGACGGCATCGACGGCGCCGAGGACGTGGTCAGCGACATCTCCGAGTCACAGGCCTCCCTGGAGGTGCGCGTGGACGGTGAGGAGGCCGCCGAGCGCGGTATGAGCGAGGCCATGGTCGGCCAGATGGTCGCGGCCGCCTTCAACGGCAGCAACGCGGGCACCGTCACCATCGACGACGTCCGCCGCGACGTGGTCGTCCGGGCGGAGGAGGCCCCGCAGACGGTCGCCGAACTGGAGGACCTGCCGCTGGCGTCCCCCACCGGGGACACCCTCGCCCTCGGCGACGTGGCCGAGGTGGAGGAGGTGCGTCAGCCGCCGGAGCTCACCCGCATCGACGGGATCGCCAGCACCACCGTGTCGGCCGCGGCCACCGCCTCCGACCTGGGCGGGGTCAGCGCCCAGATCAGTGAGTCCCTGGACACGATGGACCTGCCCGAGGGCGCCGACGCCAGTCTGGGCGGGGTGAGCCAGGACCAGACAGAGGGCTTCGCCCAGATCGGCCTGGCGATGCTCGTCGCGATCGTCGTCTGCTACCTGATCATGGTGGCGACGTTCAAGAGCCTGGTCCAGCCGCTCATGCTGCTGATCTCCATCCCGTTCGCCGCGACCGGATCGCTGGGTCTGCTCATGCTGACCGGTACCCCGGTCGGTGCCGCCGCCCTGATCGGCATGCTGATGCTGATCGGCATCGTGATCACCAACGCCATCGTGCTGATGGACCTGATCAACCAGAACCAGAACAGGGGCATGCCGCTCGGCGAGGCGATCGTGGAGGGTGCCCGTCACCGCCTGAGGCCCATCCTGATGACGGCGGCGGGCACCATCGCCGCCCTCGTGCCGATGGCCACCGGCCTGGCGGGCGGCGGGGCCTTCGTCTCCGGCCCGGTCGCGATCGTGGTGATCGGCGGCCTGGTGACCTCCACCCTGCTCACACTGATCCTGGTCCCGGTCCTCTACCAGCTGGTGGAGTGGTCCAGGCAGCGCGGCACGGCCCGCAGGCAGGCCCGCCGTGAGCGCCGCCGCGACCGCAAGGCGCGTGGCAGGGGGGACAAGAAGGAGCCCGGGGCCGAGCGTGCCAAGCAGCCGGTCGGCTGACCGCACCAGGTTCCGAGGGGGCGTTTCGCGCACTGCGCGGGGCGCCCCCTCGTCGTCGGGGCGGACGATCGTGCCGTCGCGATCCGGAGAGTGCCCCCTAACGGGGGTAAGGCGCCATACCCAGCCGAAATTAATCGAACGAGTGTTCGATATGTGAGCTACGTGACAAATATGTTTTATGAGGCATCCAGGGGTATGGAGGGAGTGTCCGCAAGTGACATGTCAAGCATGGAAGATGCGGCCGTCGCGCCAGGAGGTTCCTTGAGAGAGTCCCGGGCGTGGCGGGCGAGGTTTTTTTGGCAGCGTCTTTCCAGGTCATGAGGGCATGTGCGGCCGTTAGTTGTCGCACGACAACAAAATTTTGCTCTGCGGCTTTTGAAGCCGTTTCTGAGGGAACATACTCTGCGCACCACGGTCGTCACCGCCGGACCGTAGGTTGCTGATATCGGTCGAGAGGCGGGACGCACCGCTGGGGCCTGCCAACCAGGCAGCTACACCAGGAACAAAACAGGACAGAGCACCGGGGGGTTTTCTCTTGTCCGCTACCGCTTCCCACGTGTCCCAGAACACAACAGAAAACACGCCCGTAATCCCCATCCCGCGCAGATCGGTTGAGGACGTCTCAGCCGAGGAACTCCTGGCAGAACTCAGGGGTCTGAGCGAGGGGGATCCCAGGGCGAACAGGCTGCGAGAGCGTGTCGTGGACCTCTACCAGCCCCTGATCAACAAGATCGCGCGCCGCTACGGGGGGCGCGGCGAACCGCTGGAGGACCTGAAGCAGACTGCCATGGTGGGACTCGTCAAAGCCGTGCGCGGCTATGACCCCGACCGCGGTAAGCCGTTCGTCTCCTACCTGCTGCCCACGGTCACCGGTGAGATCAAGCGCCACTTCCGCGACCACACCTGGGCGATCCGGGTACCCCGACGACACCAGGAGAACAGGGTCAAGCTGCGACGCATCACAGGCGAGTTCCAACAGAACCACGCGCGCACCCCCACCATCGCCGAACTCGCCAAGGAGATGGGGATCTCCGAGGCCGAGGTCAGCGAGCTGGCCCAGGTATCGGAGTCCTACCGGTCCCTGTCGCTGGACGCACCGGACTCCTCCGACTCCGAGGGCCAGGAGGGCGCCCGTCTGGAGGACCACCTGGGCAGCGAGGACGGCTCCCTGGAGCGCGTGGTCGAGCGGGAATCCATCAAGCCCGCCCTGGCGCGCCTGCCCGAGCGGGAACGCAAGATCCTCATGCTGAGGTTCTTCGGCGACCACACCCAGTCCGAGATCGCCGACCGCCTCGGCTACTCCCAGATGCACGTGTCCCGGCTCCTGTCCGGCGTCCTGGAACAGTTGCGCGAGGAAGTGGGCGCGTCCGTGCCCGTCCGAGGCCAGCGCTGACCCGGTCTCTTCCCGGGTGCCGCGGGGGCCTTCCCCGGGAGGAAGCCGGACTCGCACCGGCCCACGGGCCGGATACGGCAGCGGTTCCGGAAAGGCCCGGGCAGCGGGTCTCCCGGAACCGCTGCCCGGGCCGTCCACGAAGGTGTCGTGGAAACCCGGAACGGGGTGTGCACACGCGCGGCTCTTCATCACCACGTCGTCACGGAGCATGTGAGCCACCAAGGGCGACAGGAGCCCGTCGGAGGGACGACCGCGCCCCGCTAGGAACGGCTTGCGCAGCCCAGATGCGATACCGGACCCAAACCGCCCATAGCCGGGGCGGATCCCGGGTTGTCGCTCCGTCATCGGAGGGTCGATTTGTGCTATCCGCGCACTCCAGGCAGGCTGCGGGACATGGACGAAACGAACAAGAGCCTCGACGACCTGGTCCGTGACGAGCTGGGCGACGAACCGTCGCAGGAGGCCAAGGACTACGCGCGCGAACTCTACGAGCGCTTCCGGATTCATCAACCGACCGACGACAGTGACGGCGCGGCCCCCTCGACGGCCGCCGCCGAGGAGTGAGGGGAACGCTCGCTCCGGACGCGGCGGCGTACCGGCGCGGTCCCGGCTCCGGCCCCGGAGACCGTCAGTCCGGGTCCGCTGCCACCGGGTCGCCGTCGCAGTCCCACACCAACTCGAACCAGACCCTGCGGCCCCTTCCGTCGACGCGCGGTTCGGTACCCCACTTGCTGGAGAGCGCCTCGACCAGGTCCAGGCCCCGACCGTGCTCAGCGGTGTCATAGGGGTTCCGGTGCTGGGGCTCCGGCGCCTCGACCATGTTGCCCAGATCCCGTACCTCCACCCGTGCCCATCCGGGCGCCAGACGGACACATACCTCGAACTTACCGGTGGCCTGGCCCGAATCGCTGTGCGTGATGGCATTCGTGGCCAGCTCGCTGGTCAACAGTGTCGCTGTAGTCAGTTCCGGTGACGCGGCCAGCTGACGGGCGACGAACCTCCTCGCGTAGGCGATCTGGCTCGGCAGGCCCGGGAATCTCCGTCGTACGGCCCCGGATGCGGCGTCTGTGCTGTGAGGGGTCTGCTCTTCCATGGAATTCGCCGGACGTTGGAACGGACTGGATGAGAGGGCCGAGGCCTGAAGCGCGTCCGGCGTTGGGGGGCCGACCTTAGGAGTGGGGTCGTGCTCGTGACGCGTTATGAGGGAACTGCGGGGTGCTGCGGTCTCACACATTGGGTTCACTCCCCGAGGACGTGTGTTCGCGGCGGGCATGGCAACGAAAGCGCCGGAACCTCGACAGGCGTCCGTGCCCGTGTAACGGGTCACGGCGCGTGGTGGCCACACAGGTCGGAACCCCCTGGGACAGGGAGGTGAGCGGTGCTGTACCGCGGGGTGCGCGGTCTGAGGGCGGCGACAGGGGGATGGGGAGAAGCCGCGGGGCTTCCCCTGGACTGAGGTGAGGCCTGAGAGCGGGCCGAAGCGGTTGGTCATGTCTGGTGGCGGATGTGCCCTACGACACTGAAGGGCATATTCGCGCTTAGCATACGCTCCGCGCCTCCCCGGAAACCCAGCTGACCTGGCCTGGCCAGGGTAGCCTCCTCTGAGCTGGCCAAAGAGGGCGCCCGGTCTGGTGACGGGGTCGGGGGGAGACGCATATGGGCCGAGTTTCGGAACTAGTGGGACCTGTGAGCATGTATAACGATTAGGTTAAGCCCTCCGAGATTTTTGGTGTTCCCACGGTCTTGCGCCGCCATGCCGTATCCAGACAAGGTGTGAGCATGGTCTCCCGCTCGCCCCTCCCCGGCTTCGGTGTCGAGATCGACCGCGCGGTACGTCTCACCGATGAAGGACACGTCCTCGTCGGCGGGTGCCCGCCGCGGTCCGTGCGGCTCTCCCCAGGCCATGTCAGCGCGCTGATCCGCTGGCTGGGCGGGTCCACGCCCGAGGGAGCGGACGAGGGCCTGCTCGCCCGCGGCCTGATCCGGATCGGATTCGCCCACCCGCGCCCCCTGGCCCCGGCCCCCACCGACACCGTCGAGGTGGCCGTCGTCGGACAGGCGGGGCCCGCCGCTCTGGGCGCCACCCTGGACCGCCTCGCCGAACACCACCCGGGACTTCGGCCCGTCGTGGTCGGTGCCACCGGTCCCGAAGCCTGGACGGCCCGCCGCCGCGGCGCCCGTGTGGTTCCGGGGCCTTCCGGGGGAGCAGGGGCCCGGGCGGTCGCACTACGCGCGTGCTCGGCCGACTTCGTCGCCCTGGTCGAGGCGGGCGCACGTCCCGCCGCCGGGTGGCTGGGCACCGCCCTGGGCCACTTCGCCGATCCCGCCGTGGCCGCCGTAGTGCCCCGTGTCCTGGCCGACCGCGCCCTCTGCCTCGGCCACATGCAGATGACCGTGGCCGCGGTCGCCGCCAGCCGCACGGGCGCGGACCGCGGCGGCGATCCCGCGCCCGTCCTGCCCTGGGGGCACTCGGTACCGGAACAGGCGCTCCCCGGCCCCGCCAACGAGCACGCCGACCCGCTGCGGCCCGTTCCCTCCCTGGTGCTGCGCCGCGCCGCCGCCGAGTTCGCCCCCGAACTGGGTGCCGCCGCCGAACTCGACCTGCTGTGGCGGCTGGTCGGCGAGGGCTGGTCGGTGCGCTACGAACCCCGCTCCCGGGTGTGGACGCCCCCGGTCACCGAGTTGGGCGGCTACCTGCGCGCCTGCTTCACCTCGGGTGCGGTCGCCGGTCCGCTGGCCCGCCGCCACGGCCGTCGCGCGGCCGGACCCGAACTGCCCTGGGCCGGTGCGGTCGGACTCGCCCTGGCGGCCTCCGGCCGTCCCGGAGCCGCTCTGACAGCCGGTGCGCTGGGCGGCGCGTCGGTGGCGGGCACGCTCGTGAACGGGGTCCGGACCCCGCTTCCCGAGGCGGTGCGGGTGGCCGGCGCGGACCTGGCGCACACAGTTCGGACG
Organism: Nocardiopsis sp. TRM 82005; assembly: GCF_056312425.1. Taxonomy (NCBI): domain Bacteria; kingdom Bacillati; phylum Actinomycetota; class Actinomycetes; order Streptosporangiales; family Nocardiopsidaceae; genus Nocardiopsis; species Nocardiopsis sp. TRM 82005. The sequence goes on along the minus strand of NZ_JBWDTQ010000010.1, from coordinate 258,061 downwards.
GGAACGCGCGCGGCCCGCACGGCATGGTGGCCGCTGGTCGCCGCGGTGGCGGTGGGCGGCGCGGTCGTCTGGAACCGGGCGCGCGGAGGCGGGGACCACCGCGACGCGCCCAGGACGGCTCAGGAGGCGCTCCGAAGGGCGGCCCGGTGGCGTGGCCCACGCCCCGGCCGGCCCGGCCGCGCGGGCCGGATCGCGGTGACCGCGGGCGCGGCCCTGGTCCTGCCGCACGTGGTGTCCTGGCGGCGGGACAGGGGTGCGGCCCTGACCGGCCCCGTGACCTGGACCGTTCTGGGAATGGCGGGAGACGCCGCCCGCTCCCTGGGCACTTGGTGGGGGGCGGCGGTGTCGGGCTCCCCGGCGCCGCTGGTGCCCCGGCTCAGATCGACGGCGGTGGCCGGTTCGGTCCCGGTCGCACGGGGAGTGGGCCGGCCCGTGCGGGTGCCGGGGCGTTCGACGGCCAAGGAGGGCTCGCCGACGAACGTGAGCGCTACTTAACACTCCGTCACCCGGAGTGAAGGGCGGGAGAAGGGGAAGACGCGACGGGTGTTTCCCCGGAGCCCGCCGGCTGTTCACCGGGCCGTCCGATGAACGGTGCCGACCCTGGGAACTGGGGTTCTGTGCCGTTCGTGCCGTACCAACATTGGACGGAACCCTTGGAGATCCTGTGCCCCTCTGTGGAGATTGATGCGTCCCCTCTCGTCGGTGAATGCCGTTTACCCAGCTCATGACGCATATGGTCACTATGCAGAGTGGTGTCATTGCCGTGAGTATAAATCTTGACAAACCGACTGCAATCAGGTGGTTAAGTAGGCACCGTTGTCTTTTCTTGATGGAGTGGTTACCGTCGAGTGTCTCGCGCTCCCGCAGACTTTTGACATTCCGGTCACGGATCGTGAACCGGACGCAAGTGTGTTTCGGCAGTCACCGGGCGTTACACCCACCGGTGGTCGCGGAATCGCGAAGGCTTAACGATGCCAACCACCGTTGGCATACTCGTGGAGCACTCCGAACCGTGGGCCACGGGGGCCACCCAGTAACGACCGTGCACAAACGGGATCAAGCGCCGGGCTCGGCTGTGAGGTTCGGAGATAGTTTTGGGCAAGTTCCTGGTCAGACGACTGCTGAACTACGTCGTGCTGATCTTTCTCGCGACGAGTTTCGCCTACCTGCTCGCCGCGACCAACCTGTATCCGCGCGGCTACTTCGAGCAGATGCAGCCACCGCCCACACCGGAGGCTGTCAACGCCCAGCTGGACGCGCTGAACCTCAACGACCAGACGCCCCTGGCCCAGCGCTACGCCACCTGGATCAGCGGTGTGCTGACCGGCGACTTCGGCAGGACCATCCAGGGCGGTGACGTCACCTCGCAGATGTGGATGAAGGCGGGCGTCACCCTGCGCCTGATCACGGTCGCCACCATCCTCGGCAGCGCCATCGGTATCGCGGTGGGCGCCTACGCCGCCGTGCGCCAGTACCGCCGCTTCGACAAGGCCGCCACCGCCGTGTCGTTCTTCGTGCTGTCGGTGCCCACGGTCGTCATCGCGATCGTCGTCCAGGTCATGGCGGTCACCCTCAACGACGGACTCGGCTTCCAGCTGCTGCGCTACTCCGGTGAGTACTCGGCGGGCTTCGACGGGGCGTGGTGGGAGTTCCTGGCCAACCGGATCCACCACGCGATCCTGCCCACGCTCGTCCTGGCCATCGCGCTGTTCGCCGCCTTCGCCCGCTACCAGCGCAACATGATGCTGGACGTGCTCGGCTCCGATTTCGTGCGCACCGCCATGGCCAAGGGGCTCACCCGCCGCCAGGCGCTGTTCAAGCACGCCCTGCGCACCGCGCTGATCCCCACCATCACCTACTTCACGTTCACCTTCGGCGCGCTGGTGTCCGGTGCGACGTTCACCGAGAAGATCTACGGCTGGCACGGCATGGGCGCGTGGCTGATCGACTCCATCTTCCGCCAGGACGTCCACGTGGTCGCGGCCGTCTCGTGGTTCATGGCGATCACCATCATGGCGGCGTCCTTCCTCTCGGACATCCTCTACGCATGGCTCGACCCGAGGGTGCGGGTGTGACCGCGCCCGCGCCCCGCGCCGCCCCCGGTGCGCCTCGCTGCCACGTTCGACCCCTTCCGCGCGCCGCCGCGGCAGTCCAGCTGGAGACCACGCCATGAGCACGACCAAAGAGAGCACGGCATCGGAACAGGCACCGGCCGTGCCCCCGGCACCGAACCGGCTCAAGGACATCACGCGCCAGCTGATCGGGACCCGACGCGTCATCGTCGGGATCGTCCTGCTCCTCGTCCTGGCCGTCATCGCCTTCACCGGCCCGCTCCTGACGGGCTGGGACGTGGGCCAGCGCGACTACGGGGCCCTGCTCGAAGGCCCCACGGCCGAGCACTGGATGGGTACCAACCGCACCGGTCAGGACATCTTCACCCAGACCACGGCGGGTCTACAGAAGTCCCTGATGATCGGTCTGCTGGTCGCCGTCATCTCCACCGGGTTCGCCGCACTCGTCGGCGCGTTCGCCGGCTACTTCGGCAGGGTGACCGACAGGGGCCTGATGTGGATCGCTGACCTGGCACTGGTCCTGCCCAACTTCGTCATCCTGGCGATCCTGTCCAAGCACTTCATCGGCCAGGGCGGCTGGCTCATCCTGGTCATCCTGCTGGCCGCGTTCAGCTGGATGGTCACCTCCAAGATGGTGCGCGGCCTGACCATCTCGCTGCGCGAACGCGAGTACATCCACGCCGCCCGCTTCATGGGCGTCCCCTCGCACAAGATCATCCTGCGCCACATCCTGCCGAACATGTCGTCCCTGCTCATCGCGGACGCCACGGTCATGGTCAGCGCCGCGATCATCGGTGAGACCGCGCTCAGCTACTTCGGCCTGGGCGTACAGTCGCCCGACATCAGCCTCGGCATGGTCATCGCCGACGGCTCCTCGTTCGCCACCACTGCGCCGTGGGTGTTCGCCCTGCCCACGGCCCTGTTGATCGTGATGGTGCTCTCCGTGAACATGGTCGGGGACGGGCTGCGCGACGCCCTCGACCCCTACTCCAAGTCGCGCCGGTCCTAGGCCCGTGTATGGAGACACCCGCCCTGCCGACGCCCACGGCGCGGCACTCTTCACGCCTGTCGCCCTTCCACCCCCTCAACCGACGCCTACGCTCAGCGCTCTTCACGCGACGGACAGCATCCATCACACACGCCCTTGGGGAGGCCCACTATGAGCACTGACACCGTCGCGACCGCAGAGGACGCGCACACCGGGGGCACCGGCGACACACCGGTCCTGGAGGTCACCGACCTCACCGTCACCTTCCCCGGAATGAACGGCAACCCCGACGTCCGCGCCGTACGCGGCGTCAACTACGCCGTCAGCCGCGGCGAGGTGCTGGGCATCGTCGGTGAGTCCGGTTCGGGCAAGTCCGTCTCCTCCATGGCGGCCATGGGCCTGCTGCCCGAGCACGCGAGGATCACCGGATCGGTGCGTCTGCACGGCGAGGAGATCCTGGGCCTGGACGACCGCACCATGGCGCGCAAGCGCGGCAGCGTCATCTCCATGGTCTTCCAGGACCCGCTGTCCGGGCTCACCCCCGTGTACACCGTCGGCGACCAGCTCGCCGAGGCCGTCCTGGTCCACGACGCCAAGCTCCCCAAGGCCAGGGCCCGTGCCCGCGCCGTCGAGCTGCTCGACCTGGTCGGCATCCCCAACCCCGAGCAGCGGTACCGCTCCTTCCCGCACGAGTTCTCCGGCGGTATGCGCCAGCGCGTCATGATCGCCATGGCGATGGCCAACAGGCCGGACGTCATCATCTGCGACGAGCCCACCACGGCCCTGGACGTCACCATCCAGGCGCAGATCCTCGACCTGCTGCGCACCGCCCGGCGCGAGACCGGCGCCGCCATCGTGATGATCACCCACGACCTCGGCGTCGTGGCCGGGTTCGTCGACCGGGTCCTGGTCATGTACGCGGGCCGCCCGGTGGAGACCGGCAGCGTCGACGACATCTACTACCGCAGCCGCATGCCCTACACCATGGGCCTGCTCGGCGCCGTGCCCCGCATGGACCTCGAACGCCAGGGCGCCCTGGTTCCCATCAAGGGGACCCCGCCGTCCCTGTCGGACCTGCCTCCCGGCTGCCCCTTCGCGCCGCGCTGCCCCATCGCCCAGCCCGAGTGCGAGCTGGCCGAACCCGAGCTCCTCGCGGTCGGTTCCCAGCCCTCCGGAGAGGAGATCCGGGCCCGGGGGGCCGAGGCGGGCGCCGCGCCGGCGCGAGGCGGCGAAGCGGACACCGACGCGCAACGGGTGGCGTGCATCCGTTCCGGCGAGATCGCCGCCCAGGAGTGGACCGCCCAGGACATCTACCCGGTGCCGGACATCCCCGAGGCCGCGACATCCACGGTGCGCCGCGAGGACCGCGCCGAGATGCTGCGGGTCACGGACCTCATCAAGCACCACCCCCTGATGAAGGGCATGGTGCTCAAGCGGCGCGTGGGTACCGTGTACGCGGTCGACGGCATCGACTTCGACATCCGCGAGGGCGAGACGCTCGCCCTGGTCGGTGAGTCCGGCTGCGGCAAGTCCTCCACCCTCATGGAGATCATGGGGCTGGAGAAGCCCCAGCGCGGCAGCGTCTCCGTCATGGGACGGGACACCGCGGGCCTGGGCAGGTCCAGCCGGTTCGGGCTGCGCCGGGACATGCAGATCGTCTTCCAGGATCCGATGAGCTCGCTCGACCCGCGCATGACGGTGTTCGACATCATCGCCGAACCCCTGCGCACCCACGGCAGGGCCCCGGCCGACGTCACCCGCCGGGTGTTCGAGCTGATCGGCCTGGTGGGCCTCAACACCGAACACGCCAGCCGGTTCCCCGCGGAGTTCTCCGGCGGGCAGCGCCAGCGCATCGGCATCGCCCGGGCCCTGGCGCTGGAGCCCAAGCTGCTGGTGCTCGACGAACCGGTCTCGGCCCTGGACGTGTCCATCCAGGCGGGTGTGGTCAACCTCCTCCAGGAGCTCCAGGCGCGCCTCGGACTGGCCTACCTGTTCGTGGCCCACGACCTGTCCGTGGTCCGGCACATCGCAGACCGGGTCGCGGTCATGTACCTCGGCCGGATCGTGGAGATCGGCGACACCCGCTCGGTCTACGCCCGGCCCTCCCACCCATACACCCAGGCGCTGCTGTCCGCTATCCCGGTCCCCGATCCGGAGAGGGAGCGCACGCGCACGCACATCGTCCTGGACGGAGACCTGCCCAGCCCGGCCAACCCGCCCTCGGGTTGCAGGTTCCGGACCAGGTGCCAGAAGTTCATCACTCTCTCCGAGCCCGACCGGGAGCAGTGCATGAGCGTCGAGCCGCGGGTCACGGCTGTCAGTGATGGCGACCAGGCGGCCGCCTGCCACTTCGCGGAGCGACAGGCGAAGGCCTGAGCCCGGCGAGCGGCAGGCATGGCCAGCACCGCCCCGCGTGCTGGTCGAACCATCCCCACAGGAGGAAATCCCCATGCGAATCGGGAAGGCGCGTTATCTCGCCCCCGCCGCGGCCCTGGTCCTGGTGGCCAGCGCCTGCGGCAACGACGGCGACGGCGACGGTGACGCTCAGGAGCAGGCGGCCTCCCTCGCCGCCGAGGACCTGAACCCCGCTCCCCGCGAGGACCTTCAGGAGGGCGGCACCTTCGTGTGGGCCCTCAGCGCCTACGACGAGCAGCACAACATGTGGCACACGCAGGGCAACCAGGCCAACGTGCGCCGTGTGACCGCGGCGGTACTGCCCGACCCGACCCGCTACGACGCCGAGGGCACGGCCTCCCCCAACACCGACTTCGTGCTCGACTACCAGGTCAGCGACGACGGCCTCGAGGTCTCCTACGAGCTCAACCCCGACGCGGTGTGGTCCGACGGCGAACCCGTCACCTACGAGGACTACGAGGCCCAGGTGGAGACCGTCGGCGGCTTCCGTGAGGGCGACTGGGAGCTCGGCGGCACCGACGGGTACGAGCGGGTCACGGAGTTCGTCCCCGGCGACGACGACTACTCCTTCACCCTGGAGTTCGACGAGCCCTACGCCGAGTGGCCGTCCCTGTTCTCCCCGCTGTACCCCAAGGAGTACATGGAGGACGACGAGCTCTTCAAGGAGGGCTACGTCAAGGAGTACCCCGTCACCGCGGGCCCCTTCGGCGACGTGGAGTTCGACGACGTGGCCGAGCGCATCACGATCACGAAGAACGAGGACTGGTGGGGCACCGAGCCCCTGCTGGACGAGATCATCTTCGACGCCATGGCCACCGACGCGATGGCCGGCGCGTTCAACAACGGCGAGATCGACGGCTTCTACCTCGGCTACGACGCCGCCGGCTACGAGCTGCTCAAGGACCAGAAGGGGGACGGCGCCTACTTCACCGAGGCCATCAACCACGGCACCAGGTTCGCCTCGCTCAACGGCGCCAGCCCGAACCTGGAGGACGTCCGCGTCCGCCACGCCATCTCCCTGGGCCTGGACACCGACGCCCTCGCCGAGGTCGCCCTCGGCGCGGTCGGCTGGCCGATCACCGGTGAGGTCAACCGCCTGCTGCGCTCCAGCCAGCACGGCTACGAGAACAACAGCGAGGGGTACGGCGAGTACGAGCCCGAGCGCGCCGAGGAGCTGCTCGACGAGGCCGGGTGGACCCTGGAGGAGGGCGCGGACGTCCGCACCAACGAGGACGGCGAGACGCTGACCCTGGACTGGGTGGCCTCCGACGACATGGCCATCGCCCAGGACGAGGCCGAGATCGGCCGCGAGATGCTCGCCGAGATCGGCGTCGAGGTCGAGGTCCAGCAGGTGCCGAGCAACGCCCTGTTCTCCGACTACGTCATCCCGGGCAACTACGAGGTCGCCACGTACGTCCTGGTCGGCTCCAACCCCTACGCGGGTGACGCCCAGGAGAACTACGGGATGCCGGTCGAGGAAGGCGAGTGGGGCAACAACCTCGCCCAGCACTCGACCCAGGAGATCGAGGACAAGTTCAACGAGATGCGGGCCGAGACCGACCCGGACCGCTACGCCGAGCTCGCCAACGAGATCGACCGCCTGCTCTGGGAGGAGGTCGTGACCGTCCCGTTCTTCGAGCGCCCGGGCCTGTACGTGGTGAACGAGGACCTGCACAACTGGGGCGAGTACGGCCTGGCCTCCGGCTACGTCTACGAGGACATCGGCTGGGCCGCCGAGTAGCCGAGTAACGACGCCGCAAGCGGTGCCCTGAGCACCCGCGGCCGTGAGGGCGCCGGTCCCCGTGAGGGGAGCGGCGCCCTCACGTGTGTACCGCGCCCCGCGCCCCGCGCCCCGCGCACCGGGATCCGGCGCCGGCCCCGGCCCGGGGTTGGGGCCGGGAACCGGGCTGTGGCAAGGTTTAAGGCGTATTCGGCGGATACGTGCTCTGGCTGCGCGCCCACCCGTCGCCCACCACCGACCCCCAACGGTCGCGCTTCGCGCAGCGCTCTCCAGGCGACGAGCAGTATCCGCCGAACACGCCTCAGGCGTGCTCTTCGGACACACGTCCCGCCGCGTGAAGTCCGCGACGGGCGCCGCACCCGGAGCACACCCCGCCCCCACACCCCTCACCCCCGCTCGTTGGAAAGCCCTCGATGAGATCTCATCCGATCGCCGCCGCGACCGCGGCGGTGCTGCTGTGCGCCGCCCTCACCTCCTGTTCCGAGGACGTGGAGGAGGCCGCGGCGAAACCGCCGCTGGGAGCGGCGGCCGAGCCGGACACGCCCGAGGGCGACGAGGCCAGCCCTCCGCCGCAGGGCACACCCGGTGAGGAGGGGGCCCCGAACCCGGTCGGCTGGGCGGCTGAGCCCCTGGAACGTGACGGGGAGGAGTACCCGGGCGTGGCCGGTGGAGCCGGGGGAGAGACCGTCACAGCCTCCGACACCGGCGAACTGGCCGACCACCTGGCCGCCGAGGAGCCGCTCACCGTCGAGGTCAGCGGCCGGATCGACCTGGACGGTGCGGTCGGGGTCGGCTCGGACAAGACCCTCGTGGGTGTGGACGGCGGCGCCGAGCTGACCGGGGGCCGGCTCGTGGTCGACGGCTCCGGCAACGTCGTCCTGTCCAACCTGAGCCTGGAGACCGACGGAACCGCGGTCGCGGTGCGAGGCGGCGCCCACCACGTGTGGGTGGACGGTTCCACGTTCGCGGGAGGCGGTGACTCCTCCCTGGTCTCGGTCTCCGACGGCGCCGACAACGTCACCCTGTCCTGGAACCACTTCACCGAAGGCGAGTCGGCGCTCACCATCGGCGATGGCGAGGACGAACACGGAGCGCTGCGGGTCACCGTGCACCACAACTACTTCGACGGCACCTCGGGCCGCCACCCGCGTGCCCGGTTCGCCGAGCACGTGCACGTGTTCAACAACTACTTCCGGGCCAACCCGGAGTACGGGGTGCAGTCGGCCCACGACTCCAACGTCCTGGTGGAGGGCAACTACTTCGACGGCACCCGCCTGTCGGTGTTCACCGAGAAGGACGAGCCCGGCAACGTGGTCACCCGCGACAACCTGCTGGTGGACTCCGAACAGCCCGACCTGCGCGGCGACGTGCCCGACCCGCCCTACGCCTATGAGCTGGACGACACCGTCAGCGTGCCCGACCTGGTCACCGTGAGGGCCGGAATCAGCTGAACGAGTGGTACTCGTAGCTCTCCCCGACGCCGTCCGCGGCGCGGTAGTCGAGTCTGCGCGGATATCCCCGCTCATCGATCCACAGCTCGAACCCGGCGTCCTCCACGGCGGTGAGGGTGTTGCTCCCCGACTCCGAGTCGTAGCCGCCCAGCATCGCCGTGAAGGTGCCGGTGTAGTGGTGGGCGCTGTGCGTGGTGCGCCGCACCGATCCCTCCAGGGACACCTCCTCCCTGCCGGTCAGCACCAGGTCGGTGGAGGTGTCGAGTATCTCGCGCAGTTTGGCGGAGCCGAAGTTCTGGGAGCACAGGTAACGGTCGGCCGTGCTGGGCGGGTCGAGCAGCTCCAGGCCCCGGTCGGCGGTCATCATGAGCTGCCCGTCGCCCACGTCGTAGCGGTACACGCTCCCGCCCCCGGAGGTGGTGAGGGAGTGGTCGAACTCAGGCTCGGCCCCGGAGTCGTACACGGCCTCTCCCCGGCCCGTCGTGTCCGCGTCCGGGCGCGTGTCGGCCGGGGACGCGTCGGCGGGGGCGTCCCCACCCCCGCCGACGGGGACGGCGGCCATACCGTCCCGGGGAGCGCTCCCGTCCCCGTACACGCTGAAGGTGATGTGGAAGGCCGAGGAGCCCTCCACCAGTTCCGCCGCGGCCTCGACGTAGGCCCCGACGTCCTCGGGGTCGGTCTCGGAGACGGCAGCCCCGGCCCGGGGCTGCTCGGGCCCGGCATCCTCGGCGGCGCCGAGCGGATGCAGGGGATCGCCCACGGCCACCCTGGCCACGCCCCATCCGCTGGCGACCACGGCCACGCAGGCCAGCACCACGAGGGCGGACACCAGCAGGTTCGGCCGCTCTCCGGGGCCGGGAGGCTGGTCGTCGGAGTCGGAGCTGTGCGGTATCGACGATATCGACACGGCCTTGAGCCTCGTTTCTGCGAGTCTTCACGCGATCGGGGGACGGATCGCGGGGGTCATGCTGGTCGTCTTCGGCTGGCACCCGGGGGTGACGGGTGGTACGACGCGCTGACGCAGTGTTCCGTTCGATGGTCGCACGCACGTGATCACCGCCCACACGCACGAAGACGAGCACCCAGTCGTGGTGGGGCCCGTCCGTGAACGGACGCAGGAAGCCGAACGTGTGGGTCCGCGACAGCCGCCGCAGGGTCTCCTCCGAGGCGTGCTCCCACAGCAGCCGCACCGCCGTCCGGGCCGCCCCGGTCGCCGTGAAGGAACGGCTGAGGAAGAGCTCGCGCAGCTCGTCGGCTTCCAGCCGTAGGAGGGTCGCCTCCAGCACCTTTGAGTCCAGCAGTCCCAGAAGGGCCAGTGCGCAGTCCACGCGGGCCGCCAGCGGGTGCGGCGCGCAGCGCAGGACCGCCTCCGCGGCCGCCGCCGGGTCCAGCCTCCAGCCGTGTCCCGGTGAGGGTCCGTGGCCGGTTGTGGCCCCGCCGTCGCCTGTCCCGGCCCCGTCACCGGGAGGGCGATCTCCAGGACCTTCGCCGGAAGCACCGTCGCCCCGGGGTGAGGCGCCCACCGGGCCGCCGACGTCGGCGGGGCCCGCGGCGGCGTCCAGGATCCGGTGTACGGCGCCGCGCAACCCCTGGGGGAGGGGCTCCAGCGGCCCGTACGCGGTGGCCGCCACGAGGAGGGACGCCACGACCAGGAGCAGGGCCGCGTACTCCGGTAGGGCGTTGCCCCGGTCCACGTCATGCACCTCCTTCCTCCTGGGCAGCGGTAGCGGGGACCGTGCACGTCAGCCCGTGCGGTGGTCGAACAGCCGGGGAGGGGCCTTCTCGTAGGCGCGCACACGGGCGCGGACGCGCCCCAGGCGCTCGGGAGGGCAGGACCAGCCCCGCCGGGTGAGCGTGTCCAGGATCCGCCGCAGCAGCCGTTCCGGGCGGCACTGGAGGTCGTACACGCTGGCCGGGACCACCTCCCAGCCCCGCGCCCGCATGGCGGTGTAACGGAGCCTGTCGCTGGCCAGCGCCGGTGGCGAGGAGTGGAACTCCAGGCCGTCGTACTCCAGCGCCACCCTCTGGTCGGGCCAGCCGAGGTCGGCGTGGAACAGGCCCTCGTCGGTGACCACCGGGCACTGAGGGACGGGCGGGGGCAGGTGCGCCTCCAGGACCAGTGCCCGGGTCCAGGACTCGGCGGGCGACCGGCTCAGCTCCGAGGAGTAGCGCAGGGCGGTCCGCAGCTGACGGAGCTGGTGCCCGGAACGGGGCCGGTACGTGGCGCCGACCAGTTCCCGCCTGGTGACCAGCCCCCGGGAGAGGAAGGCGTCGAGGCGGGCCGTGGCCATGAACACCGAGGGCGCGCGGGCGGCCACGTCGGCGGCGGTGCGCGCCGGCGTGGTGATCCGCACGCCCTCCACCACGGTGCGGTCCGCCGCGGACACGGGATCGCGGTGGGCGATGACCGGCGTGCCGCCCGTCCGTACGCCCCGGGGGAGCGACACGTGCGGCCGGGCCCGGGTGGCGCGGACACCGGACGGGTACAGGTCCACGCCCCACACGTAGGAGGCGGTGACGTCGCAGGTGACCGCGTCGGAGGAGAGCGGGCCCACGATGGGGGCGAGGGCGCGCAGGAGGAGGGAACGATCGGGGAGCGTATGACCACGGACTGTCATACTCCCAGGTTCGGCGCCTCGCGGGGTTCCGGCAAGGCCCTTCCCGAGCCTGTGGACGACCCCTGGCCCCACGGGCGGAGACGGGGGTCAGCGCATGGGCCCGTCGCCCGCCGCCAGGTGGATGTGGTCGACGTGGTTCTGCGTGTTGCTCTCTCTGTCCTCCATGGGGCGCCGCACGCTCATCCACGGCCCCACCGGGTCCCCCCTGGTCGCGTTCCAGATGTGATGGTCGTAGATGACACCCTTGACCCCGAGCTGCCGGGCGTTCTGGATCACCCAGTCGATCACCTGGACGGCGGTCGACTGCATTTCGCCGGTGGGGACCTCGCCCAGGTTCGCCATCATGTAGTCCACGGCCTCGCCGGTGTGGTGGTCGCTTCCCGGTTCGGTGCGCTGTCCGCCCGCGGAGATGTAGAAGCCGTCGAACTCGGTGTGGAGACGTTTGTGCACGGCGCACATGGTCGGGTGCAGCGTCCCGAGGGACGAACAGTCCACCATCGGCCCTCCTCCGAAGCTGATACTCGGATCGAACTTGTAGCGGCCCTCCTGGTCGACCAGGTGCACCTCGACCAGCCGCTTGGCGGCGCCGGCGTCGGTGACCGGCCCGCCGTCGCAGACCAGGTCGCCCTGGTCGCGTCCGCACTGGGAGGGGATCCGGACGATGGCGATGGCCGACGCGTTGCCGACCACGGTGTCGGTCTCGTCCTCGGTCCCGTCGCAGACCACGTCGTTCCAGGGCCGGGAGCCGTCCTCCTCCAGCTCCTTCTGGCACACGGCGCCGCGCACCTCCACGCGCACGATGTTGCCGTTGCGCCCCATGACGTTGTCGCTGGCGCGGATGTCGGTGAGCACCGCCCCGTTGGCCCGGGCGTACTCATCGGCGCGCGCCTCGGCGACCTCCTCGTCGAACCACGGCATGGGGTACACGCCGTTGACGATGTCCTGCGCGGCCTGGTCCTGTAGAGCGCTCACCGCGGCCAGCGCGGCGGCGTCGGCCGCGGTCTGGGCCTGTGACCGCGAGTCGTTGGCGGCACCGACCCGCACGAACAGCAGGGTCAGAGCCAGCAGGGCCAGGGTGAGCCCGAACAGGAGCAGGATGTTGGCCTGCCCGTCGTCGTCACGGCCCATGAGGCGCCGTCGAGGCCGTGGGGTCGGGTGGGAGGGGATCCTTCGCAGTCCCATGCCTTGTCCGTGGGGGTGGGGGTGCTTGCGGGGCGGGGAGCGGGGGTCGTCGGGGACGGGGCGCGTGTGCGTGGCAGAAGGGCGACACCCCGCCTGACGCAGCTTAGCCGGGCATACTGGGAATCGGTAGAGCCTGTGGACGGATGCCGCGTCCGGTGGGACGTGTGGGAGGTCCCACGCCCGTTGATCTTGTACTTATAGCGAGGTTGGACCGTCGAGCCGCGCTATAAGTACAAGATCACGCTGGACAGAAGCGGCCTGGCGAACCTTCGTGGTCACCGTATTAGAGACCGGATTTGGGGGTTTCTGCCGAGTTGTCCATCCGGAACCGGTGCGCACGCAGGAGTATGGACCCTGGCCGGTGCAAGCCGCGTGGGGAACACCGCGGTGCCCGGCCGACGAACCCACCCGCCGCGTATGAAGTGAAGGCGAGAACATGAGCGCCCGAAAAGCGATGTCCCCCATCGAACAGGACGAGTTCCTCCGTCGGATCGGGACGGACCTGCTCAGATCGGCCCCCGAGGACTGGGCCAAGCTCCGGCTCGTGTACTCGGGGCTCGGGGACCGCGAGACGGCCCGCTTCGAGGTGATGTTCGAGGACGGGCGCAGCACCGGCTGGGTTCCGCCGCTGAGTGCCCTGGACCGGCTGCGGGAGATGCGCGCGGGGATGTACACCGCCGGAACGGGCACCTGGTACACGGCCTACTACGAGATCGAGCGGCCCGGAAGCTACCGGATCCGGTACGACTACGAGAACGAACCCCACTTCGACGACCCCCGGGAGGACGAGCTTCGAGGCGACGCCGACCACGTGCTCGACATGGAGCGCTTCCCCCGCGACGACGCGCACGTTCCCGACTGGCTGCGGGAACGCCTGGAGGGGGACCGCGTGCCCGGGACGGCGCCGGAGAGCGCCTCTCCCTGGAGCCTGCTGGCCGCGGCCCCGAGCCCCTCCGCCCGGTCGGGGATCTCGCCCGGAGACATGACCCCCGAAGAGATGATGGACACCGTCCAGGAGATCGTGGACCGCACGGTCGCGTCGGTCCGCGGCCAGTGGAGCGAGATCGTCATCGACTACAAGGGGCTCGTCGGGGTGTCCTCGTCCCGGGTGACGGTGCGCGGAGCGGAGGGCGACACCGGGTGGGAGCTGCTTCTGCCGGAGGTCGGACACATGCTGGACCGGTTGCGCACGGGGATGTACCAGCCGGGGAAGGGGACGTGGTTCACCGCCCGGTTCACGGTGAGCGAGTCGCGGGAGATCGGAGCGCACTTCGACCACGACGCCCCGCCCGAGTTCGACTTCGAGCCCGACCCCCGCAGTTTCCACCAGGACATCCAGCACTTCCCGCGTAGTTCCGACCACCTTCCGGACTGGCTGCTGGACCGGCTCGGCCTCGCCCAGCGCATGATCCGCACCGGGGAGGAGCAGAGGCACGGAACGTGACGGTCGAGGGTGGAGGGCGGTGAAGCGGGGAGCCGTGGCCGGCCGGAGCGTGTCCGCCGGACACGACCTAGCGCAGCCGCCGACGGACGGCCTCCATCAGGTGGACGTCGGCGACGGTGACATGGAGGTCGCCGTTGCCGAGCGGCGCCACGGTCACCGAACGCACGTAGGGGCCGTGGTCCCAGCGGCGCGCGGTGCGCACCGGGACGGCCTTGGCGCCCAGGCGGCCCAGGGCCCCGGCGGGCCCCGCCAGCAGCCGCAGCTGCCACGACGCCCGGACCGCGGAGACACCCTCGTGCTCCGCGCGGTCCAGCAGCGGCAGGGTCCCCGTCAGGCGGCTGCCCTCCTGCGCGCGGACGGGGTCGGCCCGCAGCGGGAAGCGCTGGCCCGCGGCGGTGCCGCGCACCACCTCCACCGCGTACTCCGCGTCATCGGGGAGCGAGGAGAACAGACGCACCTCGAACCGGAGTCCGCGTCCCGGGTGCCCTGTCGAGTGCACCCGCACGTCGTCCACCTCCAGGGTCGGCGCCAGCGTCGATGTCTTCAGGCCCAGTCGGTCGTTGACGGTGTAGTAGGGCTGCACCCGCGAACCACACCCGCGTTCCCGCACCACCTTCTGGGCCGGGTACTTGATGATCTTCTTGTATCCCGCCACACCGGACAGGTGCCGGCCCACCGTGCACTCGGTCCCGTCGGAGAGCACCAGGCGCAGCTCCCATTTCTCCGACTCCCCGTCCCGGTCGCGGACCACGGCCTCGGGATCGACGACCGCGGTGAACCGGCCGTCGCCCCGCACCGGGGCGGGGAACTCCCGCATGGCCCGGGGCGGGGTGCGCAGCCGTACCGTCAGGCACGCGCGATCGTCCGGCGCGTGCTGCCCCAGTACCAGGCCCCGCACAGTGATCAGCCCGTCGGCCGACTCCACGTGCTCCACCTCGGCGTGGTGCGCCGACCGGCGCGCGTGCAGCACCAGACAGCCCTTGGCCGAGCGCGCGGGCACCACCAGTGCCAGCTGCTCGACTCCGTCCGGGGCGAGTGGAAAACCGTGCTGGTGGATCTCCACGTCATGGATCGGGGTCTCCTGGTCGCCGTCGGCCCGGAGTACCTCCCACGTGCACACGGCCAGGCCCTCGCGCCGGGCGTCCACGACCGCGGTACCGGAACCGTCCACCTCCAGCTCCACCCTCTGTCCGGGCCGGGCCAGTACCACCCGGTCGGGCGGGTCGGGAAACGACAGCACCGCGGTCCCGTCCGCACCGGCCCGCACACGGCATGCGGCGGGCGGCTCAGGACGCGGCGCGGGCACCGGCGATTTCGGCGGCGGCACGGGGCGGCCGCTCAGGCCCGAGAACAGCTCCTCGTGCCGCAGCACGACGTTGGCCGGGTCGAAGCGCTCGGAGTCCAGCAGGGCGGCGGACGACATCCGGCGGCGGAGTCCGTCGTCGGCCATCAGCTTCGCCATGCCCTCGGCGATCCCCGAGGCGGACTTGTTCGGTACCAGCAGTCCGTCCTCGTGGTCGCGGATGATCGACGCCGGTCCGTGCGGGCAGTCGGTGCTCACCACCGGAAGACCCGACCGCATCGCCTCCACGATCGTCATACCGAACGGCTCCTCGCTGGAGGTCGCCGCCGCGAACGCGCCCTGGGCCCAGACCTCCTCCACGCGCGGGTGCGCCCCCATCAACCACACCCGGTCCTGAAGCCCCAACGACCTCACCAGCCGTGCCAGTGAGGCGCGCTGGTTGCCGCGCCCGTAGATGCGCAGGGTCCAGTCGGGGAAATCGTCGCTGACCATGGAGAACGCCTGTACCAGGAGGTCGTGCCGTTTGCTGGGGGCGAGTCTTGAGGCGGAGACGACGGTGTGTGTGTTGCGGCCGTCGGCGGTGAAGGGCGGCGCGGGCACCGAGTTCGGGATGGACAGAACGTGCACGTTCGGCAGCGACATCCGTTGGCGGTAGGTGCGCGCGTCGGCCTCGGTCACCGTCACGAACGCGTCCAGGTGCGGGTACTCGGTCTCCATCACCCGGCGTATCGGCTCGGAGTGCTGGCCGTAGGTCAGGTGCTCCTGCCCCACCTTCACCACCCGTCGCGGCGCGGCCCGGGCGATCGCCACGTTCAACCCGGGCCGGGTGCCCACGACCACGTCGGCGTCGGTGGTGGCCAGGTACTCCTCCAGCCGGTCGTCGGTCAGGCGGCTGTGTGCGGGGCCGCGCATGTCCTCCGGGGGGAAGAGCAACGGGGGCATACCGGCCCTCGGCGAGCCCTCGTACAGCGGACGGCCCTCGGCCCCCGCGCCGTCGCGGCTGTCGTGGTCGCGCACGTCGACGAGCGGGACCAGGCGTACCTGGGCGGGCACGGGCAGAACGGGTTCCGCGCGGTGCCGGAACACCGAGACGATCTCGACCTCGTGCCGCGCGGACAGCGCCGTCGCCTGGTTGGCGACGGTACGGACGGTCCCGCCGATCCCGTACATGTCGTTGATCAGATAGGCGATCTTCACAAAGCCCCCGTGTACTCCGTGCCGTCCCGTGCCCCCACGGGACGGCAGCGTTGCCCGTTCTCCGCGCCCGGGTCCCTGTCGGGGAGGGCACGGGGAATGACGAACAGGCTATGGACGTCGCTTAGAGGAAAATGCCCCTTATGCCGGGTAAGTCCACAAGATTTACGAGCCTCTGTGTGGGTTTTGCGGAAATTTCACACGACGCGAAAGCGACACGCCCGGAGTCAGGGACGGTGTTCGTGTAGGAGAGCACGCCACAGGCGGTGAACGGGCGGGATCGTGGCGCGCGGGGAGGTCGGCGGCGGGGGAGCGGGCCGAAGGGGGAGTGGACCCGGCGGGTGGGCCGGTGAACGGGTCCGTCAGTAGCTCCCGGCGCCCTCCCAGTACGCCCAAGCGACGCAGGGGGTCCCGTGGGCCTCCTCGATGTGGTTCAGCCCCCAGTCGATCTGAACCGACGGGCTCTCCCGGAACCCGGGAGGCATGGTGCCGTGCAGGGCCGGATTGAACCCGGAGATGCCGTTGTCACCGGTCGTGGAGTTGACGAGCGTGTGGTCCCAGTGGGAGATGGTGCCCCAGAGGTTCTTCAGGCACTCCCACTCGTTCTCTTCCCAGCCCTTGGCCGCGGCCCTGTTCATGGCGGTGTTCTCGTTCTCCAGGGCATTGGAGTCGTCACCGCCCCACTCGTACTCCTCGGGCTCCTCCGGCCGGTCCGCGTCCACCCACGTGTCGTCACCGCAGCCGGGCCCCTCGACCAGGCAGACCATCTGCCGCACCCCGTTGTTGAAGGTCTGGCTGAGTTCGAGCTGGTAGACCGCGACCATGATCGCCGCGACCAGGACGGTGACCGCCGCCAGTTCGACGAACGCCGCGCCGCGGTCCCGCAGCGGCCCCCGGGGGCGCAGCCAACGGAGGGCACGCTCGGCCCGGCGTCGGGCCCGAGGCGGTCTGGTGCGGTCGTCGGTCCGCCCAGGCGGCCCGGTGGGGGAGGGCCGTCGGGAGTCCCCGAGTGCGGGGCGGTGGGGGGTGGGCAACGCCGCCTCCTACGGATCTGTGGAGGTTCAGGAGATGGGGATGTCTTTGATGGGCTCGAAGTTGGGGATCTCGATCGTCACTGCGTCGATGTCATCAGGCACAGAGAAGAGAGACCAGTAAGCGATTTTTTCCTCAGGGTTCAGTGTCCCGATGAACTCGTTACTGCTTTCCCCGGAGCAAAGGCAGGACCCGTCTCCGTCCATGATCGGGTGGTATCGAGTTCCTTCTTCCGGGGTCATGATGGTCACCCCGGCAAAGTTCTGCCCTGTGTAGAGATAAGAACCATCCTTGAGCCAGGCTAGACCTTCTTGGCCATTCCCTGTGTTCTCGATGCTCCAGGTGATGGATAAGAAAGTTGATGCTTCGTCTCTTTTGGCTTCGTGGACTTCGGCAGTTAGATTGGTTGACACATCAGCGTTGCCCTGAGTGGTTCCAAGTGAATCAAGATTCTCTGTTCGAGGAACAGGTGAGGCAGCGCTGACTCCTGTTGACATAGCAAAGGTGGCTCCTGCAGCCAAAGAAATAAGTCCGAGTTTATGGGGAGGCTTCTGTATTTGCATTGTTGTCTCCATTACTTCTCGAACGTGACACTGACTCGGCGGTTGCGCTCTCGGCCTTCTTCGGTGGCGTTATCTCCAATGGGGTCTGCTGACCCATGACCCTCGACCTCGAAGGTGACTCCTTCTCTAGTGACGAGGTCGGACAGAACTGACTCAACAATTTCAGCACGTTCCTGAGACAGTGGGATATTGACTGAGTCAGACCCGGTGTTGTCAGCGTAGCCATCGATACTCACTACGGGGGATTTTGCGTCGTTGATTTCTGTGGCGACTTGGTCGATAATATCCTGCGCATCCGGATTGAGGTCGGCGCTGTTTATCTCGAAGAGGACGTCGGAGGAGAGAATGATGCTTACCTCATCTCCACTTTCGGTGCGTCCAGTGTTGTCCTCGGTGTCATTTGAGATCATGGTCATGGGGATAATTTCAGGATCGGAAAGTCCTGAATTCTCCAGAGTTTCTGAAGAGTTGCTTATCGGTACGTCAAAAATTGGGGGAGTGAGCGGTGTTGTGACTGTCATTGACTCAACGTCTGTTGGTGGTTGAGGGAAGATGACCCACATGTCAGCGCTTCCGCCGGCGGGAATGTTTTCGTTGAGTTTAGAGCAGAAGCAGGAGCCATTATTCTGGTTGAAGCTTAGGTGCCGAGTCTGGTTCTTTGGGTCTAGCAGGGTTATTCTGTTGGCGGTGTAAGGATTTTCAAAATCACTTAATCCGTCCTGGAGGAAATAATCTGATTCAGAGTTGTTTGTTGCTCCGATTCGAAGTCTTAGGAGATTGTTTCCTACTTTTTCGAGGGCATGGATGTCAATCTGATAGTCTCCGCCGATTGATGTGGAAGAAGTTGTGCTGCTGGCGATAATTTCCTTTTCTGTGCTGTCTGGTTGTGAAGAAGGGCTTGTGTTGGGTTCACCTGTTTGGCTGGATTTGCTGCCCTCATTGTCTGAGGTGTCTGGAGGATTGACGACGCAACCGGAGGCGAGGAGAAAGGCCGCAGTTGCTGAGGCTCCTGTGATTATGAGGGAGTTCTTGCGCTTCTTTTGAGAAGATCGATGTTCTATATTCAAATCCTTCTTGGCTTCCTGGGGTGGTTTTGATATTCGCTTTCCGCCCTTCAGGATGCTTTTTCTATTCGGGGGTTTGGGGGCCACGAAGAACACCATCGACAGCTCCTCTAATCCCACTGCTGATGCTTTCGGCAAGGCCTAGTTGGTAGACCGCAAAAGCAATAGCGGCAACAAGTAGCACCACGGCGGCGTACTCGACTATCCCGGCGCCCTTGTCATCCTTCTTGGAGGTTGGCACAAGGAAGGCGCTGAGCGTCACCCAGAGCTTGGTCAAGCTGTTCACGGGGCTGACTCCTTGGAGGAGGGGGTCTTGGGGCACCACATCTCTGCGGTCTCTGGGCAGTGAACCCTTGGACGGGCCCGCCGGGGGTTTGCGCGGGAGGCGCGTGTTCACCGAATCCCACTATCCGACACGAACACCGATGCCAGCCCGGCTCCTGACCGGATGTGGCCATCTTTTCTCAGGATGCCCCATGGAACCCGAGGCCACACGTTATCCACAGGGCTTGGTGAATGCCCAGGTGAAACCGAGTAGCCAGGTGGATACGCTGTCACGCTTCCTCGCCGCGGGAATCACGTTTGGTGTTCGACGGATCACCATGATGGCATGTGCGCTGTCGAAGCGCCATGGCCGGTAGGAGGATGCCGGGCCATCCTGTACGTGTTCGGTGCGCTGGTGTTGGATGGTGCCTTGGCCGTGACAGGACCATGGGCGGGCTCCACCCGACGCGGGTCCCGGGCACATGTCCCTGGCTCCGTTACTCCACCCCCCGTCACCCCGCCCCCATCCCCGCCCCATGACCCCCGCCCCTGGTTCTCAGAGATCCCCACAGCCCCCGGCCGGACAAGTCCCGGGACAAGCACTCCGCCGGACGGCACCGACACAGAAGACGAGAGGTAGTGCCTTGGACGGCAGCGCTGTTCTTTACCTGGTGGCGGCCCTGGTCATGGGACTGGTGGTCGGAGCCGTTCCGCTGGCGGCCGTCCTGCATGGCGGTTTCACCCTCAGGGAGGCACTTCGGGAGGCCGCCGATCCCCGCGATGACCCACCCGACCCGGACGACCTGCACCCGAACAAGCTGGCCCTGCTCGCCGGCGGCCCGGTTCGGGTGGGGGAGGCCGTGGTCATGGACGCCTTCCTGCGCGGCCGTATCCGCCAGCAGTCCTCCGGGGGCTTCTTCACCCTGGTCGGCCGACCCCGCCCCTCCGCCCATGAAAAGGACCTCGCACACCGGGAGATGGTGGCCGCCTTCAAGAACAGTGTCGGCGTCAGCGCCCGCGAGATGGTGAGCCGGGTCGTCACCGGCCGGGGAGTGGAGCGGTTGCGCGTCGATCTCGCCGAGTCGGGTCTGCTCGTGGATTCTCCTCGGCTGCGTCAGGCGCTCCAGGCACGTGCGGAGGTCCCGAAGCTGATCCGGGGGCTGAGGACGGCGTCCCTGCTGGTTGGCGGGGCGGGCTTTCTCTTCTTCCTGGACTCCGGTGGCACCGGCGCCCTCGCCTTCCTCTCCGGAGGGCTGGCCGCCGCTGCCGCTCTGACGGCCGTGCAGGCGGTGCTGACTGCGACCGGAGGGCCCGCCTTGAGCCCCAACACCCCCGCGGGGAACGCGGTGGTCGAACTCGCCAGGCAGAGGTACGGCGTCCTGGAGGCCCAGGCCCATGATGGCCATGCCGCAGACACACACTCCGCCGGGGGAATGACACATGCCCGCGCGGTCCGCCACACGGCCGTCGCCGGGTTCCGGGCACTGCGCGGGGCCGTGCCCCGGAACCGGGACCGCGGGACCTCTCCGGTCCGGCGTTCCACGGGCGCCCACAAGGACCTCTCCACTCCCCTCATCCACATGGGCAGCGCCGACGACACAGGCGGTTCGGGCGGTACGGACTCCGGTTCCGTCTGCCTGGAAGAGATGAGCGCGTTCGCCGACCTCTGTCAGGGCCCGGGCCCGTCCGGCGGCGGATGGGGCGGAGGCTCCTCCTCCGGTGGCTGGGGCGACGGTTTCGGCTCATCCGGTGACGGAGGCGGGTCCGGCTCCGGTGGGGGCGATGGCGGCGGCGGGGGTGCCTGAGACCCGAACCGGCACCCGCATCCCGGCACCAGAAAGCGAGAGCGCCAAAACGCCGGGTGGGGTCGCGCGACCCCACCCGGCGTTCCCGTGCCGGGAGGACGGCGCCCCTGCCTGCCCGCAGTTCGGCGCCGCCACCCTTGATCGTCTCCCGGCTCAGGAGATGGGATCAGCCCTGTTCCGGACGCTTCAGTTCGGCCAGCTCCGCCAGCAGCTCGAACGAACGCAGGCGAGCCGTCTGGTCGTAGATCATCGACGACACCATCAGCTCGTCCGCACCCGTGTCAGTGACGAACAGGTCGAGCTTGCGGCGGACCGTTTCGGGAGAGCCCACGAAGGAGTAACGAAGCATGTGGTCCAGCCGTTCCTTCTCTCCGGGACGCCATGCGGTGTCCAGGCTCTCCACCGGCGCGCGGAGCCGCCCCCGCGCCCCGCGCAGGGTGCCCAGGAACGCCTGTTGCATGGTCGTGAACAGGTACCGGGCCTCCTCGTCGGTGTCGGCGACGAAAGCGTTCACGCCCGCGACGGCGTAGGGCTTGTCCAGCTGTCCGGAGGGCCGGAAGCCCTCCCGGTAGGCCTTCAGGGCCTCGTACAGCGCGTCCGGGGCGAAGTGCGACGCGAACGCGTACGGCAGGCCGAGCTGCGCGGAGAGCTGTGCGCCGAAGAGGCTGGAGCCCAGGATCCACAGCGGCACCCGCAGCCCCTCGCCGGGGACCGCGCGCACGGGTTGGCCGGGGTCGGCGGGCTCGAAGAACCCCTGGAGCTCCTGCACGTCGCTGGGGAAGGTCGCCGACGCGCTGTGGTCGCGGCGCAGCGCCCTCATCGTGCGGGGATCGGTGCCCGGTGCGCGGCCCAGCCCCAGGTCGATCCGGCCCGGGTAGAGCGACTCCAGCGTGCCGAACTGCTCGGCGATCACCAGCGGTGAGTGGTTGGGCAGCATGACACCGCCCGCGCCGATCCTGATGGTGGAGGTTCCCTCGGCGATGAACCCGAGGGAGACGGATGTCGCGGCGCTGGCGATGGCCTGCATGTTGTGGTGCTCGGACAGCCAGAAGCGCTTGTAGCCCAGCCGCTCCACGTGTTGGGCGAGTTCCCGCGCGGAGCGGAGCGCGTCACCGGGGGTGGACCCCTCGGCGATGCTGGCGTGGTCGAGCACCGACAGCGCGACGTTGGACATGGTGGCCCTCTTCCCCTGCTGCGTGGCGGATCCGGCGGCGAGGCCGGGACGGGGATCCTCGTCACCGACTGGCCTGCACGTTCGATGTTCGACGAACATCGAATTACGAAGGTACACTCGCGACTGTCCACGAGCCAAATCCCGTCTGGTCCTGGCCAGGCCCCGTACGAGGAGGACTGCCTTGGCTCCCAGGGAGCACGCGCACCCCGCCCTCCACGAGGTGGAACTGGTCACGGTCCTCGCCGCTCTGGCCGAGCCGACCCGGCTGCGGATCGTGCGAATGCTCGCCGCGATGGAGGGGGAACGGGCGTGGAAGGACATCCACCTGCCCATCGCGCAGTCCACGCTGAGCCACCACCTGAAGATCCTGCGCAACGCCGGCCTGGTGCAGAACCGGACCGAGGGGACGCGGTGCTTCATCTCGCTGCGCGACGAGGAGCTGGAGGGGCGCTTCCCCGGCCTGCTGGATTCGGTCCTGACGTGCCGTGACTCGGTGCACGCCCAGGTCGCGGAAGGGGAACTGTCCGGCGGCGACCGCTAGGGAGCGTTCGGTGGGTGCTGCCCGTCGCGCAGTGGAGCAGGTGTCCGCCGAGCATGCCCCAAGGGTGTGTTCTGTGAATATCGCCCGTCGCGGGGGCAGAGCACGTGTCCGGGGAGCATGCCCCGGAACCCGAGCGCACGGGTCAGCGCCCGGGCACGACCGGACGGTAGCCGTGCCTGGACGCTGACCCTTTCACCGTAATCGTGGTGACCACGGGTGTCAGGAGCTGCGCCCGGCCGCGGGGCGACCTGACCGCAACCGGACTTGTGCAGTCGTGAACCGTTCGGACGCGGAGTATGTGCGGGAATGTACGGTCGGTATTCAACAGATTCGCATACCTGTGGGTCGGTGGCCCGGACCGGCAGGTATTCCCCCGATCCAGGAGAGTGGAAGGCGTCCCCCCATGGCTCCTCACCCGTTGGACTCCCTCCCGCCGCACGTGCGTCCCCTCGCCGACGATGATCCCGCCGAGATCAGCGGTCACCGACTGATCGGCCGCTTGGGCGGTAGCGGCATGGGCGTCGTGTACGCCGCCGTGGCCCCGGACGGGGAGGCGGTCGCCCTCAAGGCCGCCCACGCCGAGTGGGCCCCCGCCGCGGACCCCGACCGGGGAATCACCCTGGTCCGCCACGACCGGGGCGTGTGTGCCGTGGGCGTCAGCGCGAGCGGCTCCCTGCACGGGCGGCCGTGGACGGCGGTCCGCTACCTTCCCGGCCCAGACCTCGGCCGCCACGTGAGCGAGAACGGGCCGCTGCCCGAGCCCGCGCTCCTGGTCCTGGCCGCCGGAACCGCCGAGGCCCTCGCCTCCGTGCACGTCGCGGGAGTACCCCACGGCGACGTCAAACCCGGCAACGTGATCGTGACCCCGGACGGTCCCCGGCTGGTGGACCACGGCATCGCCCGCCAGGTCGACGACGGCGACTCGCGGACCACCGCGGGCAGCCTCGGCTGGCTGGTCCCGGAGCGCTACGCGGGCGCCCCGGCCGACGCCGCCTCCGACGTGTTCTCGTGGGCGTGCCTGGTGGTGATGGCCGCGACCGGGCGGGAGCCGTTCGCCGCGGACGCCTCACCGCAGGAGGCGGCCCGCCAGGCCCGTGAGGACACCGTCGACCTCGCGGGAGTGCCCGAGGGGCTGCGCTCCGTGCTGACCCGGGCGCTGTCGACGGATCCGGCGCTGCGCCCTCCCGCGGAGGAGGCCTACCTGGAGTGCCTGCTGCTGGCGGGCGTGGAGGACAGCGCCACCCGCGACGTGTGGGCGGAACGGCTGCTCGCGCTCATCCGTGAGCACTGGCCGCGCGTGGACGTCGCCCGGCCCCGGCCGGAGGAGTGGGTCAGCGCAGCCCCGGGCCTCGCCGAACGCGGCACCGGAGCCGAGGGGCCCGCGGACGGGGCCGGGCGCCGAACCGGTGGGCGCGTCCGTGGACACCGCCGCGGCGGGTTCCCGGTGCTGGGAGCCGTCGCGGCCGTGCTCCTGGCCGTGGCCGTCGGCGGCGGCTATTTGTTCCTGGACACCCCGGCCGGGGAACCCGACACCACCACGACGGGTTCGGAACCCGGGCCGCCTGAGGAGGACACCGATCCTGAGCAGGAGGAAGAGGCCGGGGAGGCCGGGGAGGCCGCGACCGCCGGGACCGAGCCGCTGAGCGGCATGGACCTGGTGTCGGCGTCACTGGACACCCTCCTGGCCGCCGACTCCTTCGAGCTCACGTTCATCACCTACGCCGGGAACGGCGAGGGCTACGGCCAGCCGCTGCCCGACGACACCGTCACCACGCCCACCTTCTTCGACCGTGTGCTCTACCAGTCGGGGCCGCCAGAGGCGCTGCGCTGGACCAGTACCGTCAGCGGCGCCCGCACCAGCGATCTGGCCGTGGTCGACGGCGACATGCTGCGGGCCGGGAACACCGCGTGGAACGGGCCGCCGACCTGGTACGAGGCGGAGCCCGAGGTACTCGGCTCAGCGGATGCGTTCACCCCGGACGGGGTCGTCGAACCCCTGGTCCGCGCCGCGGAGAGCGGAACCGTCACCGAGGAGGAGGCGGTGGCCTTCACGGCGCCCCCGCCCGCCGAGGACGCCTACGGCCACCTGGGCGGCGAGGTCCCCGACGACGTGCCCGCCGTCCGGGTGGAGGGTGAGTTCTCCGCCTCCGGTGACTCAGGCGAGGCGGACACGGCGTTCGTGCTGGTCGCCACGGAGGACGGGGTTCCGCTGGGTTTCTCCACCGAGGGCGCCGGCGGCTACGCCCTCAACGGGCGCCCGCTCTCCGAAGGCATTCCGAGGTCCTTCCTGGACTCCGCGGCCTCGGAGACGGAACGGTGGTACACCCGGTACACGTTCGTGGGGATGGACGGGGACCCGGACCTGGGTATCCCCGACCCGGAGCAGCTCCGGCCGACGGATGACCTCACCTCGCCCAACGACTGACCTGGGGACTCGGCCCGTGGGAGCATCGCCGGCCGGTCCTCTCCCGTGTCCGTGCCGCACACGAAGCCGCGGACCGTGCCGGTCGGCGTCCCGCACTGCCCCCCCATGGCGCCGGATCCGCCGGGTGGCGTATGGTGGCGCCGTGTCGCGTGCCACCGACCAAAGAGAAGTGGGCCGGTCGGTAGGTATGGAGGCACCTTGACCATCGGGGAGCGCACTGTGAGTACACACACCGCGGACCGCGTTTAGGGCGTGTTTTCTGGGGCGTTCCGCGCTCGCGACCCTCTCGCCGCGCCGCTGACGCTTGCGAAGCACGACCAGGCTGAGCTGCGCGCCACGTCTTGCGAGAGACGGCCGGGCCCCCGCTGTGCGATCCTGCCGAGCCTGCGAGGCGGCGCGCAGTAGGGGAGATGGCCGCCCGCGAGGATCGGCTCCGCCGATACGGGCGAAAGCGTCCAGAAAAACACTCCCTAGCCGTTCCCGAGGCGTCGGCCTGAGCCGCGCCCGAACGCACCGGCATCCATCGCGGCCTCCCCGAACCCCGTTCCCGGCCACACCCGGGTCCACCGTCATGTCCGTCCGCCGCCCGTGCTCCGGCCCGGGCCGCCGCGGACGTCCTCGGGGACGGTCGCGCCCAAGACCACACCCCAAGGAGACACATGACCGAGAACCCGCACATTCGATCCGAACCACACGTCAGCGACTTCAACATCCCGGTGGTGGAGGAGTTCCGCGCCAACGGCGGCCGCGTCGGCGGCGTGTTCGAGGGCGGCGACCTGCTGCTGCTCACCACCGTCGGCGCCAGGTCCGGCCGTGAGCACACCACCCCGCTCGGCTACGTCCGCATCGCGGATCGGCTGCTGGTCATCGGCTCCGCGGGCGGATCGGACCGTCACCCCGCCTGGTACCGCAACCTGCTCGCCTATCCCATGGTGCGGGTGGAGCTGGGTACCGAGGAGTTCGGCGCCGTCGCCGTGCCCGCTGAGGGCGCCGAACGGGACCGGCTGTTCGCCGAGGCCGTGCGCCGGCTACCGGGCTATGGCGACTACCAGGCCGGGACCGACCGCGTCCTGCCGGTCGTGGCCCTGGAGCGCCCCTACGTTGAGAGCGCCGAGGCCGCCAACCTCGCTGACAAGCTCGTCGAGGTGCACACCTGGCTGCGCGGACAGCTCGGGCACGTGCGTGCCGAGGCGGACGCCTACCTCGCTGAGCGCTCCGCACGAACGAACGGGGACGGACCGCCGCCGCCCGGGATCAACCTGCAACTGCGCCAGCACTGCCTGGCCTTCTGCGAGTCCCTGCACTTTCACCACACCAGCGAGGAGTTCATGTTTCCGCACCTGGGGGAGCGTGAGCCGCACCTGGAGCGGACGCTGGACCGGCTGCGCGAGGAGCACCGCACTGTGGAACGGCTCCGCGGTGAGCTGGAGGCGCTCATCGCGGACCTGACCACCGTCGACCCCACGAGGTTCCGCGAGGAGGTGGAGCGGATGACCCGGGAGCTGGAGGCGCACCTGGACTACGAGGAGACCGAGCTGTTTCCGACCCTGGCCGCCATCCCCTTCCCGCCCGGTGACACTCCCTAGCCGTACCGGCCCCGGGATCCCTTGCGAGGGCCCCGGGGCCTCAGCCGCCGAGGATGACACCGAGGTTGACCTCGGTGCCCAGGAACATCGACCCCACGATGAGGATGAGCAGCCCCGGTAGCAGGGTCACCGCGGTCACCATCGTCACCCTCGGATTCATCCGCTGGGCCTTGCGGCGCATGTACTGGGCGTCGGCCCGCCGCATGTCCCGGCTGATGTCCACCAGGGTGTCGCTGAGCGGGGCGCCCAGCTCCTCCGCCTGCTGGATCGCGGTCACGAACTTGCTCAGCGACTCGTTGCGGTTGCGGCGGCGCAGCAGCTCGAACGCCTCCCGCCGCGACGTGCCCAGCTCCATCTGCTGTAGGGCCAGCTTGAACTCGTCGGCGAGCACGCCCGGCATCGAATCGGCCACCCGCGCCACCGCCGCCCGGAAGGACATC
Organism: Nocardiopsis sp. TRM 82005; assembly: GCF_056312425.1. Lineage (NCBI taxonomy): Bacteria > Bacillati > Actinomycetota > Actinomycetes > Streptosporangiales > Nocardiopsidaceae > Nocardiopsis > Nocardiopsis sp. TRM 82005. The sequence goes on along the minus strand of NZ_JBWDTQ010000010.1, from coordinate 230,759 downwards.
CCCGCGCTCACCGTCACCGCGAGCACGTCCAGGAAGTCCGGAAGCTGCGACTGCACCCGGTCGGCCCGCTCCTGGCCCTGCACGTACAGGCTCAGGTCGGTCAGGCCCATGAAGGCCAGCACCACCACCCCGACCAGCGGATTGCCGGCCGCGAACATCAACAGCCCCAGGGAGCCGTACAACGCCACCTCGCCGACCTTGCGCCGCAGGTAGCGCTCCAGGGTCAGCCCGTCGGGCCGCCCCGCCGCCTCGATGCGCTCGGCGATGGACGTCCGTCTGCGCCGGCCCAGGGAGGCCTCCAGCGAGTGCGCGAACGGCCGCCCGACCACCTCGGTGATCCGGTGCAGGACGAACGTGCCGTCGGACCTGGTCCTCGGCGCGCGGGCGACCGGGCTGCTCACCGCCACCCGGGTCTGCGACATGGTCAGGTACAGGCCGTAGCACGCGACCAGCACGACCAGCGCGCTGGCCAGCGCGGCGGCGAGCGGTGCCAGGGACAGGACGTCGTTCATCGGAGGCAGGTCCTCACAGGTCGAACTTGGTGATGCGGGACACCAGCACGAAGCCGATGGCGAACAGCGCGGCCACCACCAGCAGCACCGTCACCCCCGCCACGGACGTGGTCATGACGCGCATGATGCCCGGCTCGATGGCGTTGATCAGGAACAGCGCGCCCACCGACATGAACCCCAGCGCCCACACGGTGCTCGTGGTCTCGCTGAGGATGGTCTGCACCTCGCGCCGGGTCTCCTTGCGGTTCTCCAACGTGGTGGAGATGTTGCGCAGTGCCGTGACCAGGGAGCCGCCCGAGCGCGAGGCCACCACCAGCGTGGACAGCAGCACCCCCAGCTCGCGGGAGGGCATCCGCTCGCGCAGCTCCCCGACGGCCTCCTCGAAGCTGGCCCCCAGCTTCATCGACTCGGCCATACGCCCCAGCTCCTCACCGGCGGGCCCGTCCAGCTCGTCGGCGGCCATCGCCACGGCCGTGGGCAGGGCCAGGCCCGCCGAGGTCGCGTTGCCCAGCACCCGCGCCAGGTCCGGCAGCTGGGAGGTGAACTCCTCGCGCCGCTTGGCCTCGGCCCGGTTCAGGTAGGAGAAGAACAGGAACGCCACCCCGGCTGCCGCCAGCAGGCCGAAGAACGGCGCCAGCACCTGCCAGACCACGACGACCGCCAGCAGCGACCCGCCCACCAGCGCGAGCACGAACGCGGACAGGCGTACCTCCGCGCCCGAACGGGCGATCCTGCGGTACAGCCGTGCACCCCACCGGGTGCGGTAGATGGCCGCGTCCAGCCGGGCCATGGACGTGGACGCCTCGTACTCGGCCTGGTCCAGGGCGCTGCGTGCGGCGATCAGCCGCCGGTGCTGGGCGCTGGCCACGAACTCCCACAGTGACCACAGCGCCAGCAACAGCACCACGGCCAAGCCGCCGAGGATCGCCACGAACTGCCAGTTCACCGGGACTCCAATACGGTCGGGGGACGCGCCCGCACGGGCGCGGGGGAGAGGTTCACCAGCCGCTCCGGGGCTGTTCGTCGGAAACCACCCCGAAGGACGCGGGGATGGCCTCGCCCACGTGGTAGATCCGACTGGCGATGTGCCGGGGCAGCGGGAAGTGCTGGAACTCGCCCTCCACGGCCCGGTTGGGCCCCATGGGCATCGCCGCGAACCGCATCACCGGATCGAGGCGGAACTCCTCGCGCCGCTGGGAGGAGACCACCGCGATCTCGCTGACCCGCCGGGATCCGTCCGGCCAGCGGCCCAGGTGCACGATGGCGTCCACCGCGTTGTTGATCTGGTCGCGGATCGCGTCGTAGGGCACGTTGCTCTCGCCCAGGGTGGCCAGGGTCTGCAACCGGTGGATGGCGTCGTCGGCCGAGTTGGCGTGCACGGTCACCAGTGAGCCGTCGTGGCCGGTGTTCATGGCCTGGAGCATGTCGATGGTCTCCGGTCCGCGCACCTCGCCGACGATGATGCGGTCCGGGCGCATCCGAAGCGCGTTGCGCACCAGGTCGCGGATGGCGATCTCGCCCCGGCCCTCGATGTTGGCCGGCCTGGTCTCCAGCCGCACCACGTGCTCCTGCATCAGCTGTAGCTCGGCTGAGTCCTCGATGGTGACGATGCGCTCGTCGGAGGGCACGAACGTCGACAGCGCGTTGAGGAAGGTCGTCTTGCCGGTGCCGGTACCGCCCGAGACCACGATGTTGAACCGGGACCGCACCATCGCCGCCAACAGGATGCCGGTCGGCGAGTCCAGGCTGCCCATCCGCACCAGCTCGTCGACCGGGTACGGCTTGGGGAAGCGCCGGATGGTCAGGACCGGGCCCGACAGCGACAGCGGCGGGATGATCACGTTGACGCGCTCGCCCGTGGGCAGCCTCGCGTCCACCATCGGGGAGGCCTCGTCCACACGGCGGTTGACCAGCGACACGATGCGGTCGATGGTCTGGTAGAGCTGCTCCTCGCCGTTGAACGCGGCGTCCACCCGCTGCATGCGGCCGCCGCGCTCGACGAACACGTTGTCGGGCCCGTTCACCATGATCTCGGTGACGGTCTCGTCGGCGAGCAGGGGCTCCAGCACACCCAGTCCCAGGGCCTCGTCCACGACCCGGCGGATGAGCATCGAGCGCTCCCGCTCCGACAGCACCGGGCCCTCGCGGGTCAGGATGTGGCCCACGACCTTCTCCAGGCGGACCCGGCGCTGGGCCAGGGTCAGCCTGGTGAGGTCCTCAAGGTTGATCTCCTCCAGCAGGCGCCGCCGCCAGTGTGTGACGCTGCCGCGGTCGGCGCGCCCCTCGACGACGCGGTCCTCCTCCAGGCGGTCCTTCAGGCCCATGGCCACGCTCTCCTTCCCCAGTGCGGGTACGGCGCACCGCTCCCGCCTCAAACATCGGGCATGTCCACGCGCCGGGTCAGCGTCAGGTCGAAACCCACTGACGAGAACACGATCGGCAGCGGGTGCGACACCTCCACGTAGAAGCCCTCGTGGTCGTTGACACCGCTGGTGACGGTCGCCTCCTCCAGCCACGACGGCAGCGCGTCGCGGGCGGCATCTTCAGCACCCCCAGCGCCCTCCAACCGCTCGGTCCCGGCCACCCGCGCTCCGGCCCGGGCCGCGGACTCCAGCCGTTCGACCGCGACGAAGGCCAGGAAGGCCTCGATCGCGATGACCGCGACCAGGAGCAGCACGGGGAAGACCGCGGCGAACTCCAGCAGCGGGCCGCCCCGGTCGCCGTCCCGGCCGGGACGGTCTCCGAGCAGCATCCGCCGCCGCTCCCGGTGCCCGGCACCCCAGCGCCCGCCCGTTCGGCGGGCACGAGTCGGACCGTGGCCCCTGATCGACTCCGTGCTCACGGTGTCACCCCCAGCGGTTCCACCTCTGTGACCACCTTGGCCTCCCCGGTGACGTCCCATGGCCCGGAGGCCCCGGGCAGGAAGATCGGCATGGCCAGGGTCACCTGCGCGAAACGGGAGCCGTCGCGTTCCACGATCTCCACCGTCATCGCCTCCTGGCCGTCCCAGGGCGCCCGAACCCGTTTGCGCGCCTCCTCGTCCACGCGCGCCGTGTCGTCGGGGGTCACGGCGGCCTGGCGGGCGGCCTCGGCGGCGCCGTGTGAGGCGTACATGGCGGTGATGCCGAGCAGCAGAACCTGCCACACCAGGGCCAGCGCCAGCATCAGGAACGGCACCGCGGCGGCGAACTCCACGATGACCCCACCGCGGTCGTCGCGGTGAGGGGAGCGGCCAGCCCGGTGTCGCGTGCCTACGTCCCCGTGGGCGCGGCCCTCCCACCGGTCGGCGCCGCACCGGACCCGGCGGCGCCCGGACTCAGCCACCGAACCCACCGTGGCCCCCCGTGCCCCCGTACGGTCCGGGCCCCGGCCGGTCGCCGTAGGGCGAGCCCAGCGGCGGGACGGAGGAGTGGCCGTTGCCCGCCACACGGACCTGGTCGGGTCCTGAGGCGTTCAGAAAACCGGACACGTCGCGGGTGGAGGGCGTGGCGGCGCGCCGGTCGGAGAGGGAGGCGAAGCCGCCCAGCCCGCCCGGCGGGGTGGGAGAGCCCCCCTTCCCGCCCTGACCGGACTGCGCGGGAGGGCTCAGCAGGTCCAGCTCCGCGGCCAGTCGCGCGAAGGCCTTGCGCAGCCCCTCGTCGGTCACCTTGGTGGGGTCGCCGTTGTTCTCCCCCGGCTCCAGCGCCCGGTAGGCGGCCGGGACCGGCGTGCGCAGCACCCGTGTGCCCAGCAGCTGCTGGAGGAAGTCCGGCTGGATCTCGTTCTTGCGGCTGTGCCGGGTGACCAACGAGTGCACGTCCTCGTGCGCACGTACCTGGAGCCGCTCCCACATGCTCATCAGCCGCTGGGCGCCACGCATCGCGGGCACGTCCGGGGTGACGGTGACGATCGCGCTGTCGGCCAGCTCCACGGCCATCGCGGTGGCCTCGTTCATGGTGGACCCGCAGTCCACCACCACCAGCTCGTAGCGAGAACGCAGCGCGTTCAGCACCCGCCGGGCGGCGCGGGCGTTGACGTCCTCGCCGCGCTCCCCGTGCTCGGGGGCGAGCAGTACGTGCGGCCCGCGCGGATCCACGTACAGGGTCTCCGAGAGCATCCCGGGGGTGATGTCGTCCCCGGCCTCCACCAGGTCGCTGATGGAGCGGCGGTGCCGCAGGTTGAGGAACGCGGGCAGGTCACCGGTCTGTAGGTCCAGGTCGACCAGGCACACCACCCGGTCGGCGGCGGCCGCGACCATCGCCAGCTGCACCGCGCACGTGGTGGTGCCCACGCCTCCCTTGGCGCCGCTGATCGCCACGACCCGTCCGCGCACCCCCGACGCGGGAAGGTCCAGGGAGGCCGACTCCAGGTGGCGGCGCAGGGTCCGCGACCACTCGGCGGCCTTGGTGATGCGGGTCTCCAGTTCGGCGATCCCCGAGTCGTCGGGCATCACCCCGCGCGCGCCGGCCTCCATGGCCCCGGTGAAGGTGTCGGGGTCCATCGTGGGCGAGACCAGCAGGATCGCCAGCTGTGGGTGGCGGTGGGACAGGTCGCGGATGGCGTCGAACACCGGTGCCGGACCCAGGTCCTGGTGGATGAGGACCACGTCGATGTCGGGGAACTCCCCGGCCGCGTCGATCAGCGCCGACGTGGTGGGCCGGGAGGCCACCAGTTCGGCGCTGCCCAGCTCCTCGAAACGCGCGGCGAGCACCATCTCCGACTCGGATGTGGGCATGCCCGCCAGGACACGGAAGTTCAACGTTTACCCCCCATGCGGCACACGCCGCTCGTTGCTCGTATCGCCCTCGTCGGGCGATCCGCCGTCGACGAGGGTGTCGAAGTCCCCGCTACAGAACTCGGAGTCCTCGGGCGTCCCGCCGCCGTCGGCGCTCACCAGGGCCAGCCGCAGCTTGGTGGAGAAGTCCTCCGCGTAGGCGAGCTGGAGCGCGGACTGTGAGTCCAGACGGAAGGTCACCGGAACCACCCCTGCCACCCCGCCGCCCTCGTTCTCCTGGGCGCGCAGCTCACCGATGTCGAGGACCTCCACCTCGGTGATGACCCGCACCGCGCACGCCTCGCCGTGGTCGCGCGGCTGGAAGGTGCCGTAGATGTCCACGAACGACCCGCGCCGCACCTTGCCCGCCACGCCGGTCTCGGCGTCGACCATGATGGCGATCTCGCGCTCACCGGTGGTCAGGGTGGGCTGGGCCTGAACCATGCCGTGCTGTAGGTACACGCCCGCGTCCAGGTGGGAGGCGGCGACGAGCTGCTGATCGGCGGGAGTGTCCACGTCGGACAGGTCGGTGAGGAAGACCTCCGGGTCGAAGTACGTGCTCGGCACCTGGACCCGCTCCACGGAGTCCGTGCCGACGGGCTGGTAGGCGTCGACGTCCTCCGTCAGCCGCAGGACCGTGGCGAAGTCACCGAGGCGCTCCTGCTGGCTGTTGAGGTAGGTGAACACGGAGGCGAACACGGCGACGGCGCCGATAACGGCAACGGCCATGAGCAGGACGCCGCGTCGCTGACGGGGGTTCATAGGGGTTGCTTTTCCGTTTCCAGTGTCGTCGCGGGCCGTCCGTTCGGGGCGCGGGGGCGGTCCCTAGCGGGAGTGGGTCCTGGATGTCTCGGGACGCTGGGCGCGTTCCGCGAACGGCGGGTCCTCCGTGCGGTCGGTGGACGGTGGGGGCGGACGCTTCGGGACGGGCACCGGCCCTGCGGGAGAAGAAGGACGTGCGGGCCCGGGGGCCGGGGCGCCGTGCGGACCGTGACCGTTGACGGGCCGGGGGGCGGTCCGCGGGGTGGAGGCCCGGGCGGCGCTGGCCGAGCAGAAGGGGCAGCGCCGGGCCGACATGGGCTCGCCGCACCAGGAGCAGCCGGAGGCGCGGATGGAGCTGGCGGCGTAGGCCAGGGCCTGGGGATGGGCGCTCAGCGCCACGAACTCCACGTACTTGGCGGTTCCCCAGTACTCGGGGCCCAGGGGCTGCGCGGGCAGGGTGCGGGTCGCCACCGGTTGGATGGCCTGCGGAAGGTTGTCGTCGAAGACACCGGTGATGCCCGGGTCGGGTGTGGAGCACAGCAGCTGGACCGGTTGCACGGGTCGGAAGGGAAGGGTGCGGGCGATGTCGGTGGGGCGCATGCGCCCCACCTGGTGGGTGGGCGCGCAGTAGGCGAGGAAGGACACCGTGGGGGCGTAGGAGCCCATGTGCTGGCGCATCGAGGTGGGGATGGTGGACAGGCCGGAGACCGTCTTGAGCCAGGCTCCCGCGAGCAGGTGCCGCGGCAGTTCGTCGCAGAGCGCGGCGACCATGCCCGGCGGTAGGTAGGGGGCGAGGTAGGCGAGCTGGTCGGCGACCAGGGACAGGGCCAGAGGTGAGAGGTCGGCGCTGATCCCGGCGACGTGGTCGGTGCGCATCGCACCGCGGGCGAAGTTGACCGCCCGCTCGGCGTCGGAGGAGCGCCACGAGGGGTAGAGGGCCACGACCTTGCGGCCCGCGTCGGTCTCCTCCCTGGCGAAGGCGACGAACGCGGCGCTGCGCTCGCCGATACCCTCTCCGCGCATCGCGAACCGCCGGGCCCCGGCCTCGCCCACGTGGCCCGTGCTGGGGATATCCGCCAACAGGGCGACGGTCGTCGCCGACCGAGGTAGGGCTCTGGACACTGGGCAAGCTCCATCGGTTCTGCGCACTGGGGGAGACTGCTGAGCGGCCTCCCACGTCGAAGGTGCCACTCGGACGCATCGTAACGAATGTGTGGCGGAGCGCGGGAGGCCTCGCATTTGTCGCCCTTGCAGGCGAGGTGCGGGGTGGTGGAGGGGTTTGGGGGTGTGAGGTCGGTGGACGTGACTCGGGTGTCGGGACTCCTTGGCTGGCGGAAGGGGATCGGACCGTGTCCGTGTGCGTCTCCGGTCCTCAGCGGGGACGCCGTTGGTGTTGGCCGCATGTGGCCAACACGTGGACAGATTGGCATGTGACCGTTTTCGAGTCGTTTGGGTTTCGTGTCTGGTCTTGATCGTCGAGTGGTCTCCTGTCGCGGTTTGGCGCCTCCCGTCCTTCCGTCTCCAAGGATGCCCTCCCCCTTCCCGCCACACCAGTGCCCTTGGCCAGGTTGTGGACAACTCTTCCCGGAGGAGTGGCCGTACGGACGCGGCGGCGTTCGTCCGCGATTGGACTGGTGCCATGCGGGAACGAATCAGGGAGGATTCGCGTCATATCTTGAGAAGCCACGCGCCCCTGAGGAGGCCAACGATGCGCAAGGCAAATCGGGCCGCGGCCGGAGCCGCCGCCTGGCAGGTCGTCCAGAACACCGGCGGTGACGTCTCAGTGTGGAAGCGCGCCGGTGCGGTCCCACGGATGATCGGCGCCAAGCTACGCGGGCGCTACCCCGAGCTGAGCACCGCCAAACTGCTCGGAATGCTCGTGCTGGCGGTCTACATTATTTCGCCGATCGACTTTGTTCCCGAGCTGTTCATCCCGTTGCTCGGACTGGCCGACGACGTCGGTGTCGCCGTGTGGCTGACCACCATGGCGCTCGGCGAAGGCGAACGCTTCGTGCGGTGGGAGCGCCAGGACCAGGCACAGCAGGCCTTTCAGCAGTCCAACCAGTCCGGTCAGGGCGACCGAACCCACGACGTCCCCGGGTAGGCCGCCCACGGCGTGACCGGCCCCCTCGCCGCCTCGGCCCCGAACCGCTGACGGGCCCCGGCGCGGAGCCTCCAGCCAACCCCGGCCATGCACCCGTAGGGCCCGTGCCCCCCCGGGGGGTGTGGAGAACGCCGCCCCGGGGGAGGGGCGCGGGCTGGAGGGTGTGGGCCGCGCGTGTCGGGGGCCGCGAGCGTGTCAGGGGCCGGGCGGACCCTCGGGAACGATGGTGTCCACCAGCCGGTCCACCAGGTGTTCCACGCCGTCGTCGCTGAGCACCTCGGGCAGGGTCAGGTGCTCCACCAGCAGGCCGGTCATCGCCAGGTAGAGCGTGACCACCGTGCCGCGGTCCCCGGGGAGGCCGCCCTCCAGGTGCTGGCGAACGTTCTCCTCCAGGGTGCCTCGGACGGTGCGCGTCAGCTCCTCGCGGATGCCCGGGTGCCGGTTGGCCTCCAGCCGCAGCTCCAGCAGCGCGAGGTAGCCGTTGGGGTCGGCCTCCACTCGCCGTAGTAGATCGCGCATCCCCAGGCGGATCTGTTCGCGTGAGGGCGTCGCGTCCAGGAACCGTGCCATGAACTCCTCGGTGGGGGTCAGGCGCACGTGGACGTGCGCGCCCGCCTGGAGCAGGAGCTCGGGGCGGTTGGCGAAGTAGTTCGACGCGGTCCCCCTGGGCACCCCCGCCCGGCTGTCCACCGCGAGGAAGGTGAGCCCGCGGGCCCCCTCCTCCGCGAGCACGTCGATGGCCGCGTCCAACAGTGCGCGCCTGCGCTCCGGGTTCTGTCGCATGGCCCGTGGCCTCCTCCTGCGTTGGTGACGAGATATCCGCTTGTGTTACCACTTTAACCTTAGTACTTTGCTTGTAGTTGTAAGTGGCGAACCCTGGAGGAAGCGTGGATATCGAACTCGTCGGCATGGCCGTGCTCTGCGACGATCCGCGGGCCAGCGCGGAGTGGTTCACCGAGCACTTCGGCTTCACCGTCAACATCGACCTCGGCTGGTACCTCAACACCCAGCACAAGGACCACCCCAAACTCTCCGTCGATTTCGTCCTGCGCGACCACCCGTCCACGCACGAGGTCCTGCGCTCGGGGAGGTCGGAGTCGCTGATCGCCTTCCTGGTGCCGGACGTGGACGCCGAGGAGAGGCGTCTGCGCGAGGCGGGGGTGGAGGTGGTCATGCCGCTGGTCAACGAGCCCTGGGGACAGCGCCGCTTCCAGGTCTCGGGTCCGGAGGGGCTCTACGTCGAGGTCCTACAGATGGTCGCCCCCGACCCCCGCTGGATGAGGGACAACGGCCTCGCCGCGGATGCGGATGCGGATGCGGATACGGATGCGGAGGCGAAGGCGGATGCGGAGCGGTGAGCGGGGGCTGGAGCCGGCCGTGCGACCGGCCCCGGCGCGGGTACGCGGGTCCCGGTCGGCTCAGAAGTGCTCGGCCAGCGGGCCCAGCACCGGGCTCCACTCCCGGACCCCGACCTCGGCGACCAGGCCCTGCACGCGGAAGGGGTCCTTCTCGGTCAGGGCGAGCGCCTCCTCCTTGGAGGCGGCGCGGAACAGCAGGAGCGCGCCGGGGGCGTCGTCGGGGCCGAACGGGCCCGAGCACAGGTTGACGCCCTGCTCGGAGAGCTCGTTCAGGTACTCCCGGTGGGTGGGACGGTGCTCGTCACGCGCGGTGGTGCTGTCGGGGGCGTAGGTGTAGGTGATGGCGAAGACCGCCATGGTCGTCCTCCCTGGGTAAGCGGGTCAGGCGGCGGACCGGGACGCCGTCTGGTGCCAGTGGGGCGAGCGGCCGCCGCCGCGATGGCCGACACTGTGCCACAGGCGGACGGGAGACGCGGCAAAGGGGCTGGAAGGGGCGGTCACGCCGGGGGCTCCAACTCGGCGTAGACGACCACGTTGCCGGTGTAGTTGCCGCTGTGCCGCTCGAACTCGCCGCCGCAGGTGACCAGGCGCAGCTCGGCCCGGTTCCCCGTGGAACCGTAGACCCGGTGCGTGGGAAAGGTGTCCTTGTCGTACTCCCGGACCTCGTACACGCTGAACACGGCCTCGGTGCCGTCCGCGCGCGCGACGGCCACCTCGTCCCCGGGGCCCAGCTCACGCAGCCGGAAGAAGACCGCCGGGCCGCTGAGGGAGTCCACGTGCGCGCCCATCACCGCGGGTCCGGCCTGGCCGGGCCAGGGGCCCGACTCGTACCACCCGACCGTGTCGGTGTCCTCGGGTGCCTCCAGCGTCCCGGTGGCGTCCACGTCCAGCGCGACGAGGTCGGTGGAGTCCACGTCGATCGCCGGGATGGTGAGTCCGACGGGTCTGGCGCGGGTCAGGACGGACTCGGCACCGGCCTCCGCGGAGGCCGGCGGCCGGGTTCCGAACGAGGCGGACGGTACTCCGCCGCTCTGCCACAGTCCCGCGGCCATGACCAGCACCCCGAGAGAGGACACGGACCGGGCGGCCGCCGAGCAGATCGCCCGGCGGCCCTGGGACGGTCCGGACCGTTCGGCGTCCGTCGCGTCCGCCCGGCGACCGGTGTCCGGAAGCGCCGTCATGTCCGGGAGCGCAGCAGCTGGCGCCCGGCGACGGCCACGGCCCCCGCCACCGTGATGAGAGCGGCGCCCAGGCCGATCATTCCGGCGCTGGAAATGCCCGCGGTGCCGCCGAAGCCGGTGTCCATACCGCGTTCGGGGGCCGCCGTGAGCGAGCCGCAGGCCGCAGGATGGGTCGCCTCCGCCGGGACCGCCTCGTCCAGGTCGCTCCTGCCCGCGCCGTTGAGGTCGTACTCCCGGTTGCCGTCGGTGTCGATGCCGCGCTGGACGAGCACGGCCTCGCCGCTCTTGATCCGCTCGGCGACGTTCTCGTCGACCTCGAAGGTGCGCTGGTATTCGAGCTTGCCGTCCTCGTCGGCCACGGCCATACGGTCCAGGGCCAGCTTGTGCTCGGCTCCGGTGCCGCCCTCGGTGGTCAGGGACACGGCCTCCGGGCCGTAGAAGGGCATGCCCTCGACCGTGCTGACGAACCCGTCGCCGTCCTTGTCGGAGTCCAGCCCGGGCGGGCACGTGTGCTGACCGCCGATGTGGAGGTGCTGGGCGTGCGGAAGGCCCGGGGCGAGCCCGGTCGCGTGGACCTGGACCGTCATCCTCGTGCCCTGGAGCTCGACGGTGCTGGTGCCGCCGGCCCCGTGCTCGTTTAACGGCTGGATCTGCGCGTGTAGGGCTGTGGTCTCTCCTGCGGGAAGGTCGGCCTGCGCGGGGGCTGCGGCCAGTACGAGGCCCACGGGCAGAGCCAGTGCGGCCGCGGTGGCGGTTGCCTTGTGCATACGGGAGTCTCCTCTGCGATCCTCCCCGTCCCGATGACGTGGAGTTGTGCAGGAAGATGCCCCTTCGCGCCAGATGGGTAACTCCATGTAACGACATAATTACTTTTGGTTGTGCACTGTTTTTGTGTCGACATGGGTGTTTGGAGCGGTTGAGGTGGATCTGGGGTATAGATGCAGGTTTGCGAGATGTCCCGCGCCTACCGTGCGCCGGGAGTCGTACACCGGGAGCCGCCCACCACGCGCCCCGGGGTAGAGCTGGCAGCGGCGCTCCGCCGCAGAGGGCCGCCGCCGCACGCTTCTCCAACCCCCTGGGGCGGCCACCGCTCATGCCGCGTCCCCGGCTTGCACGATGCTGCTCACCGCAAGGCCATGGCCCTCACCCGTCAGGAGAGGCCGTGACGATACCCGCAACGGCCTCGTGGGGGTGTCCACGGGAACGGTGGGGATGGACAGGCGTCCGGGCCAAAGCTCGTGGACAGGGGGTCAGGTGACCGCGACCGCGGACGTGATCACGCCGGACGCGCCCATGTAGACGACGACCGCCCCCGGGACCACACGGATTCCCGCCCATTCGTCCGGTGAAAGGTCCCGTCCCAGGACGTTCTCGACGATGAGGGGAGTAGAACCGTCCCAGGGGTAAGCCGTCAGGGTGGCCGGTCCCGTCCCCTCAGGCCACTCGACCGTATAGAGGTGCCCGTCGGTGATGTCCGTCTTCCGTGACGCCGCCTCTAGGGGCGGCAGTTCCAACGTGTGTGTGGGCAAGCCTTGGGCGTCGGTGAGGGTCAGCGTCGGATCCGACCCCAGGAGCACGCCGTCTCCGATCACGTTCTTCCACAGATCCTCCTCCAGCCGTTCCTCACTTGGACGGGGGTCTTGCCACGTTCCATCGGCGAGTTCCTTACCGTTGCGGGTATCGACGGTGATGTACGCGTCGGAATAGACGTCGTAGTGGTAGAGCACTGTGCCGTCGGAGGAAACCGTGATGGCACTACCCGCGGGGCCGTTCGGGTTCGCGGCGTCGTGTGTCCACAGCAGGTCACCGGTGTCCGCGTCGAAAGCGTGCACCACGGGAACGGCCCCGCCAGCTCCACTGCTCAGGCATCGGACCGACGCGAGGACCAGGTCGTGGGTGACCTCAAGGTCGAGAACGGTGTCCTCCCCATCGGGAACACATTCCGGTGATTCCTCGAACTTCCACAGCAGGGCGCCCGACGATGCCCCGTACACCTCCAGCGGAGCACGCGCCTCCGTCAGCACGACGACGCTCTCGCCTTCCAGGGGATCCGCGTTCTCGGAGTCGTGCGCCACAGGGAAGACCTCGTCCGTCAGGAGCCTCTGGTAATCCTCGGAACGGTGCAGGACCCGGCCGCTCATCGCGTCGAGGGTGACCCGCACCGTCGCAGGGCCGGGGGCGCCATCGGTCGAGGGAGGATACTTCTCGAGTACGAGCGAGTCTCCATCAGGAGCGACCAGAGTCCGTGTGTCCGATCCGGGCGTACGGTAACGCCACAACTCCTCACCGGTAAGTGGATCCACCGCCATCACTCCGTCCCCGAGCTGCAACAGCACCCCCGGGGAGATCGCCTCCAGCCCCCGGACCGCCTCTCGCGGAAGGTCCAGTGCACGCGGCACCCCCTCGGTCTCGTCCGGAATCCCACGGACCGAAGGCTCGACGCTCGCGACCAAATGCTCCGCCCCCGGCCTCGGAGATCGGAGCGCACCCTCGGCCACCACGCCGACTCCGGCAGGAACCACCAGGACCGACATCGAGGCCAGGAACACCACTACCGCTCCACCAGGAACAGCGTGTTCTCTGCGGTCGAGCAGGATCGCGGCCGCCGCGACGAGTACCTGAAGTCCGCCGACCACAGCGGTGACCGCCACGGTCGGCATGAGCCGATACCGCTCCCCAGGGAAGAGTTCGACCTCCGCGTACCCGCTCATGTGGGAGAAGGCGACGGACACGACCAGAACCGCGATCCCCAGAGCCGCCCAGAGAAGGACCGATCTCACCGTGGAAGCCTCATCGGCCTCCGCTCGCACGTCCCAGAGCCAGGTGACCACGAACAGAAGTGTGGCGACCAAAGGCCCGTAGAGCACATACGGCGGAGCTGACACGTGAGACGTTCCGACCCAGGTGAGGATCAGATGGAGGAGCAGGGCCAGGAGGCCGATCAGGCCTCCCAACACGGGCAGGCGTCTACGGACAGTCTTCATGGTTCTACTGCTTCATCCTCGGGCTCCGACCGGCCATGTCAGTTTCGACGTTCAGGATTGATGTGCGTGTTGTACTCATTGGTGTCATCCGCTCGAAGGTTTCCTCCCTCGAACGAGCTGTTTCCATCATCGAATTGCTCCGCGTATTCCCAGGCAAGATTCTCGTTATCTCCATCGAGAACCTCGTCGGCGACGAGTTCAATCAAAGAAGCAGGGCTATTCCCACGGGCACCCACCTCCTCGTAGGAACGGGACACAGAGCCGTCCTCCCTGATGATCTCCCTAGGGAGACTCGCCGGGTCGATCTCACCATTATCGACCATATCGTTCACGAGTTGAAGTTGAATGTCGAAATGAAGCGCATCTCTGCTGTATTGAGGGATATCTTCCTCGGATATACCACCCTCGACCTCGGAGAGGCTGGAATATATATCGGCGTTGCTCTCGATCAGGTGGTTGGCGATCTCCTTGCCGCCATCACCGATCAGGCCGCCCGCATAAGGAATGGGTCCGGCCGCGGAGCCGATGACAATACCCCACCCCCTCTTCTTGATGTCAACCTCCTGCTGGTAAGCGTCCTCTCCGCGCTCGTATCTCCCTGTGGCATAGTTATCGAAAGCGGAATCGAAGAGGTATGTGAGCCGCCCTCCGGAGCGAACGGTCTCCTCAGAAAAATCCTCGTTCTCCAGAGCGTCGTTGAGGACGATGGTGTTCCTGCCCTCGATGGAGGCGTACATGTTGGACGCCGCCTCGGTGTCACCCATGGCTAGTTCCATGAACCTGACCCGGTTCATGTCATCGACCAGGAGAACATTCCCGTCTGGGGCGAAGGCGAACTGGTTCGGACTGGCATCGGTGTGGAATTCGGCACTTCCGGAATCCTGGGTCCCCACACCGAAATCGTCCACGTAGGCGTGGAACACTTCGGCCATGCTCAGCGCGACGTCGGGGTTCACCTCTCCCATGGGGATGTCCGCTCCGCCGTCTGCGTTCTCCACACCGGTGAGGGCCGCGAAGAGCTCCGGGCGCGTGACCGTCTCGATGAACCCCGCCGCAGCATGTCCGGCTCGCTCCTGCCCCTCCGGAGTGCCGTTCAACGTGTCCTCGGCGATCCAGTCAAAGATCCCGCTCGCCGATTCGCCGTCATCGTTCCAGTCGTAGGTGAACAACCCCTCGAGCACGTGGTCGATCATGTCCTGAGGTGTATCGAACCCGTTCGCTTCCAGGGTCGGGTAGGTCGTCTCCCCGTCCGTCTTCTCCGTGTCGGCGAACAAGGGGTGCACGTATTCGCCCGTGAGCAGGTCGTGGTTGGCGTCCCTGTTCCGGGTGGACACGTCGAGGAGGGCGGTGATGTCGTCCTCTGAGTGGTTCATGCCTTCGACCGCGTCGGATGCCGCGAACATGCCCATCGACATCGTCAGCGTGTTGGACAACCCGTATCCGGCCTCCATGTCGTCGCTGGTGTGTCGGAGCAGTTCGGCAAGGCCGTTCGTTCCGTATCCGGAGGCACCGCCTCCGGAGGCCATGAGGAATCCTTCCTCCGCCGCGAATTGCACGCTCTCGGGCAGGTCGTAGTAACCTCCTCCGAGTCCGTGGTCGGAGAGTGCGAGGAGGCCGTCTCCGAGTACACCGAGCGCGTGCTCGCGCTCCTCGTCGGTCAGGTGGTCGCCTTCCATCTGACTTGGGATGCCCAGTACGCCCATGTCAGAGACGTTCTCCGACTCCAACCGGTCGTAGAAGGCGTCGAGGAAGGCCATCTCCTCGCTGTCCAGCGGTTCGCCGTCGTTCTGGGCGTTGCGGGCGTTGGTGCCGATCATGCTCATGACCAGCATGAGTTCGTGGTAGCGCTCGTCCAGCGGCTTGTCTCCGGACCAGTAGGGCGCCAGTTCCTCAGCGGTCTCCTCGGCCGACTCCGGGGACAGGTCGAAGTCGGACTCCATGGACAGGTACTTGTCGGGATCGAGGTTGGCGTAGGCCATGTCGGCGTAGCCGCCGTCGATGAGCTTTTGGACGTTGACGTCGGTGGGACCCTGTACGAGCCTCGCGAAGATGTCGGTCGCGTTCTCCTCGTGGTTGTCCCAGTTGTCCTGTTCCCGCTGTTTGATCTCCTCCAGGTACTCGCTGAGCTCGTCGTAGAGTTCGCGGCACTTCTTGGCGTCGGAGTCGAACCAGTGCGCCGGGTCCGGGGTGGTGGCGGTGATCGTGGTGCCCTGGTAGGCGTCGGGGACCTGCGCGGCCTTGGCCGCCACGGCCTCGTCCCAGTCGTCCCAGATTTCGTCCCGTGTGTCCCAGAACTCTTTGACGTAGTCCGCCCATGCGTCGTTGACGTCCCTGGCGTATCGGAGGTTGACGGCGGCGTCCACCCAGAGCTGGTAGTCCTCGGAGCCCAGGCTCGTGATGTCCCAGGCGATGATGTCGGTGAAATGGGTGGCCGCGGAGTCGAACCCGCCTTCGAGGTCGTCGGCCCTGCCGAGCAGGCGGGCCTCCAGGACCGTGAGGTCCTCACTGACGGGTCGGATGATGCTCTCGAAGGACTCGATGGAGCGGGGGGGAGAAGAAGAGCTGGAACGAGGCCACGGTCTACCTTGCCGATGTGGGGATGAGTGAGGGTCAGTCGAAGTTGATGTCCCGGTGGGATCCCCATGGGGTGTCGTAGTCCTCGGAGGACTCGACGTCGTTCAGGGCGATCTCGCCAGCGCCCGCCTGGATGTTGTCGGCCAGTTGCAGGCCGTGTTCCTGGACGTCCTGGAAGAGGGGGTACATGTCGCTGTTGAAGGCTCCGAAGCCGAGGGAGACGTCCGTGTTGCCCGAGGCGGTCTTGGCGTCTTCCATGAGCAGGTCGAACATGTCGGCGATCCCGGCCATGGCCGATGCCAGGGTCCCGGCGTACTCGCCGCCCTGCATTCCCTCGACCGGGTTGCCGCCAGCCTCTTGTGCCATGTCGGGGGGACTCCTTCGGTCGGGAATGGGGGGTATGGGTGGAGGTGCTTCCGTAAGTTAGCAGTTGTGACCACCGGTGAGTGCGCCGGTACCGGATTCCATGTTCGATGAAAGGCCTGGTCAGGCGGGTCCCGGCGGGTTGCGGCTCTTCAGGGGGAGGTGGCCGGATCCGGACACGGTCCGGCTGCTGTCGTCCAGGGCGCCGAGGCCCAGCGCACGGGTGCCGGGTCCGTCGTTCCGGGCGGGCGGAGGATCAGGAACCCTCGGCGATTCTGTCGAGGGCATAGGTCCACACGCTCTGCACGGTCACCGCGCCCAGCCACACCAGCGCGACGACCGCTGCCACCGTCAGCGCCCCGGTGAGCGCGTAGGTCACCACGGCGACGGTCCGGCGGGCGGCACGGTGCTCCGGTCCCTGGTAGGTCATCGGGTTCCCTCCGCGTACTCCGACTCGGACCGTGCGGGACGGGGGCCCGGAGGCTCCGGGGCGGTCAGCATCGCGGTGAACGCGTCGTCCTCCTCGGCCAGCAACCACCGCAGCAGGGAGCCGAGGCTGGGATCGGCCCGTCCGGTCCCGTCGGTGACGGCCGAGGTCAGGAACACCCGGGCCTCGCCGAAGTCGGCCTCCGCGTCCCGCAGCAGGTTCCCCAGCCCCAGCGTCCGCTCCGCCCACTCCCGGGGGCCCACCCCGTCGGGCGCGACAGCCGTCCCCCGCACCAGGTCGCCACGCGTGACCACCACCGCCAGACGTGTCCGGCCCCGCCCGGGCAGGCGGCCGTGCCCCAACATGCGGTACTGCCGCCGGATCTCGTCGCGCACCGCCCCGTACGCCAGCTCCGGATCACGGGTGTGCGACCGGTCCCCGGCCAGCCGTGACCGCTCCTGGGAGGTCAGCGAACGCCACACCGCCTCGATCCCCAACGGGTCCACCGTCAGCACGAACGTCGACGCCTTGCCCAGATAGGCCAGCTCCTCGGCGGTCACCGACTGGTTGAACCGCTCGCCGGCCGCGTCGAACAGCTGCATGAGCAGGGTCCTGCCCCCCGAACCCACCCGCACAGTCAATCCCCGCACCTCGCGCCCGGGCGGTGTGGGCGGGGTCCGCGCCGACAGCATCCGCTCACAGTCCCGCAACCGCCGCACCGCCTCCTCGCCCACCGGCTCCACGTACGCCTCCGGGGCCCTGCGCGCCGCCTGCGCCAGTGCGAGGTGCATACCGGTCACCAGCCTCGTCTTGCCCGCGCCCGTCCCCCCGAACAGCGGCAGCACGAACTCCCTGGCCTCGCCCGGACGGTGCTCCAGGCTCCGGTCGCAGTGCGGGCAACGCGCGTCCAGGTCCGCCGACCCCAGCAGGAGCAGCGTCGGCAGACGCGCCCCGCACAGGCACCACCGCCGCCACAGCCCCCGTCCCCCGGGCCGGATGGAACCGTGCCGCCGACCGCACCGCGCGCACAGGTACGCCGGGTAACCAAGCCGCAGGAAGCATCCCGGGCACACCATCCGGATCCGGCGCAGCAGCAACAGCCCGGAGTCGGCCAGCCGGAGCGCACCGACGACCGTCCACGCCGCGGCCAGGTACGCGCCCACCACCAGGGTGTGGACCAGCAGGTGCGGCAGCAGGAACACGCTCCACGGCGCCGCGACGGTCCAGCACCAGCCCAACACCGCGCGCAGGTCCCACCAGGCAGGACCACCGTGGTAGGAGCGGTAGGCGGGGTCGTCCCGGCTGCCCGGCAACGGCTCGTTCGGATGGCCGCCGCCGAACATCACCGCGTGTGTACGGCGCAGGTACAGACCCACCAGGACACACCACCCGGTCACGACGGCGGTGCCCCCGAAGACCACCACGGCGCTCACCAGGCCCGCGAACAGCCACCACCGCAGCAGGTAGACGACCACCAGGGCAAGGAGCGCCCCGACGGCCACCAGCAGCGCCGTTCCGATCTGCGCGCCGCCGTCGTCGCTCCGTGGTCTCAGGAACACCGTGCGTCTCATGACCGCCGCCCGCCGGCCCACAGGCCCATTCCGAGCAACCCGCGTCCGCGGGGCCCGCGCAACCGTTGGGTCCACTCGTCGAAGTCGCCGCCCGAGTCACGGGGCAGTTGCCTGCGCATCCTCGCCACGTGGCGCCGCCGCCATCCGGCCACGGCGGGCGAGAGCACCGACGCGTCCAGGTACTGGGAGCGCCCGTGCCCGGTCAGCGCCTCATGCCCGGCCGCCCGGTACACCAGCGCCGCCGTGGCCGTGTCCGGCCGTTCGTCTGCCAGCCGGAGGGCCACCGCCCCGCAGTAGGCCTCGAACACCTCCACCGGGCAGTTGCGCAGCGCCTCAGCCAGTGACGCGCACCGACGCCATCCCAGCAGCATCCGCACCACCAGCCTCCGGACGACCTCCTCCACCACGGGATGGGTGTCCGTGGCGGCCCCGTACACGGCGTCGAGCCGGTCCGGTCCCCGATCGTCCCCGGCGGCACGCAGCGCGACCAGGGTCGGACGGACCCGCGCCCACTCCGTCACCACGCGCTGGCCGGACTCCGGCAGCCGCTCGCGCAGCCAGTGCCGGGAGACCTCGTACACGAGCTCCCGCCACTCCCGTTCCTGGCCCGTCGCGGGCGGGAACGTCATCGCCTCGGCCACCCAGTCGCCCACCTCCGGCGCGACCAGGACCCCGGGCCGCAGGACGTGCAGGGTCAGCAGAACGGCCCGGGGTCCGTGGCCCGGCCCCCAGACCCCGGTGAGCAGGTCCTCGTCCACGTCGTGGTCGGCGAGGCCGGGAGCCTTGGCCGCACGCCCCTCCCGGCGCACGGACACCACATACGACAGCAGGCCCGGAAGGTCCGCGCGGCTGTCGGCCCCCAGGATCCGCAACTCACGCAGGGAGGCGCTGGAACCGTCGCGGTCATCGGCGAACAAGGCACCCACCGGCCCGGTCGCCAGGACGGCCAACCGGTCGCGTGGAAGCTCCGTCAGCCCCGCCGCCGCGCCCCGCCGCATTCCGGGGTGGGCGGTCACCAGGGTGCGTATCGCCGGATCGGGGAGGCGGGAACCGGCCAGCAGGGGTGCGAGGACTTCGCCGCCGTAGCGCTCCAGGCTCGCCGCGGGAGGTGCCAGCCCGCCCGCGCGTGCCCAGCGCAGCAGCTCCACGGCACGGTCGGGGCAGACCTCGCCCCGCTCCCCGTCCAGCAGTGAGGCGACACGGTCACGCGCCGCCCCGCGCACCGACTCCGCCCGCATCGGCGCCACCGGTGGGGCGGGCCTGCCCGCGGCGATGTCGTCCAGGGAGCGGCGCACCATCACGCGTTCGAGCCGCTCGGTCACCCCGGCCGTACCGCCCAGGTGGTGTGCCACCTGCTGCAACCCGGCCAGGGCCTCGTGGTCCAGGGCCGCGTCCGCTGGTTCCCCGGCCCCGGCCTCCCCTACGGCCGCGCACGCCGACCCGCCCAGCGCCGAAATCCCCCCGCGGACTCCGTGCGCCGCCCTGACCAGGGTCCTGCCCGCCGGTTCACAGGCCGGGCCGCCGACGGACACGCCCGGGACGTCCTCGCGCGGCCGCGCCGACGACGCGGCGTCGGCGTCCAGGACCCGGTGGACCAGCGCGGCCGCGTCCTCCGGCGCGAGCCATTTCACCGCCTTCGGCAGCCACTCGCGCACCGTCCTCAGGTCCCTCCCACGCGGGACGGCACCGTCCAGCAGCGCCGCGGCGGCCAGTACCGGTCGCCAGTCGGCCAGGGGCCCCTCCCGGCCCGATGCGTACAGCTCCGCACGGCGCCACAGCGCCGCCGCCCGCCGCGTTCCCAGCCTGGCCAACCGGTCGGCCACCGCCCACGCCCGTGCCTCGGGCTCGGACAGCATGTCCACGGGGTCCGAATCCGGGGCGTACACCGTGAACCGGCCCTCCCACAGCGCAGTGTCCGTCCCCGGGGGCACACCGATGACGTGCACGAGCGCCTCGTCGGGGTTGCCGCAGTAGGTGGCGAACGACAGCAGCCGTGCCCGTCGCGGCGAGAACAGGTGGCTCAGGGCGGCCACCCAGTACGCCACGGACGCGCTGTCGGCCACCAGCACCAGTGGGCGCGCGCCGTCCACGGCGTCGTCGGCGGCGAGCAGCAGCCGCGCCACCATCTCCGGAGGCCATCGCCGGACCCACGCGTCGGTGCGCTCCCGGTCCAAGGGACCCGGGCCGACCTCCATCTCCGACAGCTCCGGCAGCCCCGACAGGTCGGAGGTGCCCACCGGCGCCTCCGCCCAGAAGTCGGCCTCCCACAGTTCCGCGGGCAGTGGACCCGTTCCCCCCGACCCGGAGGCCACCAGGCTGTGCGCGAAGTAGTTGCCCGGGCGGCCCGACGGATCGTCCCCGCTGGAGACCACGCGGCTCAGCACCGGAACCCCTCCAACGTCGGGCGAGTAGCAGAGGTTGACCGGGTGGTCGTCCACGCGTTCGTGCGTGTACGACCTCGGCGGCTCGTACACGGTGAACCGCTCGACCTCCCGCAGGACCCGGGGATCCACTCCGGGCGTCGCCGCGTTGAACTGGTAACCGGCGTAGCCGGACAGGCCGTGTTCGCACGAGGTGTAGTACAGCTGAGCGAAACCCATCGGTACGCCCTTCCGTTCGGTCTGGTCGTTCGTGGGGGCCGACGCGGCCGGGACCGCCGCGGGCCGGAGCGGGTCAGTGGCCGAACCGGTCACCGGAAGCCGTCGGGGCGGGATCAGGCCCCGTCACGGGAGGGGATGACCCCGAACTCGCTGAGCATCCACAGGAACGGGTCCGCCACCCGGTAGGGGCGCACCCCTCCCCGCACCCGGTTCCCCTCGTCGGGGACGCCGCCCAGCGCCGACACCCCGAAGTAGCGGGCGTTGCGGTAGTGGTTGTCCACGTGGCCGTCCACGCCGCCGCCGTCCCACCTGTGCAGGAGCTGCCGGATCTGGGCGTGTACGTCCTGGCTGTCGGACTCGTCGAAGAACGGCGTGCCCGGCTGCGGCCGGTGCAGTGGCGACCCCTCGTCCAGATCGCCGTGCAGCGCGTCGATCTTGGTCAGGCACACCGCCATGGGCACCCGGATCAGCCTGTTGGCCGCACCGGGCCGGCTCATCAGCAGGTCGGTGACCCTGCCCAGCATGTCCAGCGGCCGGTTCTCCACCCTGCCCGGCGCGGGCATGCGCGTCCCCGCCGGGACCAGCCGCCGGGCACCCTCCATCTGGAGCGGGTCCAGCAGCAGGATGATCCCGTCGGCGTTGTTGAGGTAGCGCAGGTTCGCCTCCACGCTCTCCGCGGAGGTCAGGTCCTCCCCGGCGGTGTCGAAGAACGACAGCAGCGTGTGCTGCGGACGCCCGCCGGACAGTCCCCGCCGCTTGGTGGTGAACCGGAACACCAGCGGTTCGCGGGTCACACCGGTGCGCCGGGTGGCGCCGAGCAGCCGCGCCTCCTCGTACAGCGGGGTCTCGTAGTCGGAGTGGAAGCGGTACCGGGTGTGGTCGTCCGAGCCGCCCACCGAGGCGTTGAACCGAGAGCCCACCCGGTTCATCAGCTCGTGGATGAGCACCGTCATGAACACGGTCTTGCCCGCGTCGCGCGCCCCGACCAGAGCGATCATGCGGCTGCGGATCCGGCCGAAGTTCACCGGCAGCTGGGCGTGGCAGGTGGCGCACACCTGTCTGCCGGTGGCCGCCGCGCACTCCGGGCACACGGCCCGGGCACGCCGCCCGTCGGCCTCGAAGACGGGGGGCAGCCGCTCGCGCCGTCCCAGGTGGGCGCGGATCGCGGTGTCCTCCACCGGTGCGCACACCCGTCCGTCGGGTCCCGGACGCCCGGTGCACCGGAAGCGGATGTGCCGCTCGGCGAACCGCGAGTAGCAGTAGGGGCACACCAGACGGCGGCCGTCCACGGGGATCAGCGAGCGCAGAGCGTCCAGGGTCCTCACCACCTCAGTTCCCGTACCGGGGGCTGGCGCAGCCGGATACCCCGGTCGTCCTCGTCCGTCGGGAAACACATCAGCCATCCCTCGCCCGTCCCCCGGGGAGGCCGCACGCGTACCGAGACCCACTCGCCCGCCGCCAGGCGCTGGGCGGGGAAGACCGCCAGCACGAGTCCCTGGGCCGCGGAGTGCGGCTGGACCGGGCCCTCGGCGTACACCACGACGACCTCGGGCATGTCGCAGTCCTCCTCGGCGAACACGTGGACCAGCCGGTCCCGGCGCAGCAGCCCGGCCGCCTCCACGCGGTAGTCGAGCACCGCACGGCCGGGAACGGTGACGCCCGTCGGGGAGCTCACCGCCTCCCCGCCCTCGAAGGGGACGACGGCGCGCACGTCCACCCGCACCGATTCGGGGCTCATGGGTGCCTCGAAGCCGCCGTCGCAGGCGTACTGGAGCCGGGTGCAGCGCAGTTCGCCGCCGATCCAGTGCTCGGCCCCCGGTGCCTCGGGGCGCCAGGAGACCACCGCGGCGGCGGCGTCGTCGGGCCAGGTCCAGCCCAGACGGACCGAGGTGTCGAAGCGCTCCGCGTGCAGGTCCCGCACCGGCGGCGCGGCGGTCACCCGTACGGAGGTGCCCACCACCGCCTGGTCGCCCGCCACCGTCACCGCCAGGACGTGATTGGTGCCCGAACCCAGGGTCAGTGCCGAGCGGACCCGGCCGTCGCTCGCGGTCTCCCGTGGCGGGCGGGCCTCCTCACCGCTGCCCGGGCCCTCGACGACGCCCAGGCCTTCGACGACGCCCGGGCTCCCAAGGCTGCCTGCCCCGTCGCCGTTCCCCGCCGTGTCCAGCGGATGGCCTACTTGCCGGGGCGGGGAGTCCGTGGCGTGGTCCGCGCTGATCCGCGCACCGTCCCCGGCCGTGTCGGCGGGGCCCAGGACCCGGACGCCCTCCCTCTCCCCACTCGCGGACGGGTACGCGGGGGCCGCGTCCTGAACGTGCGTTCCGCCGTCATCGGCGTCGACCCCGGTTCTCCCAGCAGGGCCCTCGACGGGATGTTCGACGGGGTCCTCGGCAGGGCCGAGGACCTGGACACCCTCCTGCTCCCCGCTCCCCGCCGGAGTCGGCCGCCCCGGCCGCGGAAGGTGCGCCTCACCGGCCTCCCGTGCCGCGGGCACGTCCGTGTCCGGGACCCGGTCAGCCTGGGTGCTCCCCTCGGTGGGGCCGAGGACCCGGACGCCCTCCCACTCCGACCGCTCCTCGGACGTCATCGGGGCGGCGACCTCCGCGCCGGGGTGTTCCTCGGGCGTCGGCGCCCCGGGCGGAGCCGCGGCGTGTTCTCCGCCGGCGGTGTTCCCGGCCCGCTCAGCAGGGCCTCCGGCTATGTCGGCGGGGCCCAGGACCCGGACGCCCTCCCTCTCCTCGGTCGGGAGGCCGGCGGCCCCGTCCTCCGGTTGCTCGGTCGGGAGGCCGGCGGCCCCGTCCTCCGGTTGCCTGGTCGGAGCGGCGGCGGTGCGGGCCTGGCTGTTGCGGACGGCGACCTCGGCCCTGTCCGCGGGTCCGAGGACACGGACCCCCTCCCGTTCCTCACGCGACACCGGGCCGGAGAGTCCTGCGTGCACGAAGCCCGTGCCTTCGGCGGCCGGAGCCGGAGACGGGACCGTGGCCCCGGGACCGCCGTCCGGGATTCCGGATCCAGCAGTCCCCGTGGTACCCGGAGCTTCCGTTCCAGTCGTCCCCGCAGCGCCCGGGGGCCCTGTCTCGGCCGTTCCCGCGGGCCTCGGGGCCCCTGTCCCGGGGGCCCAGGCGACATCCGCCGGGGGTACCGCGGTGGTCTCCTCCGCGTCCGCCACCGGGCTGTGGGCCACCTCGCGGCCGTAGGCGTCCAGGTCGTCGGGGCCGACCACCGAGCCCGGTGGCCATTCGGGCGGCTCCGCCCCCACCCGCAGCACGACCCGGCCCCGGGGCGGGCTCGTCCAGGAGGCCACGAAGTCCGTGCCGTTGTCCGGACGCACGGACAGGTCCAGCACCGGGGCCGGGCACGGGCCCGGGCTGGCTCGCCGGACGAGTCCCGCCGATCCCCGCGCGTGCCCGTTCGAGGTGACGTAGACGGCCCGGATCCGGTAGTGGTACTCCACGTCCGTGTGGACGTCGGTGTCGCAGAACCCCGTCCCGTCCGTCCGCACGCGGGATCCGTCGCCCGCTCCGCGCGGTGGGGCGCCCTCGCCGCGCAGCACCTCCACGCGCACGGCCTCCGCCGGAGCCTCCCAGGAACCGGACACCTCCCGCTCCCCGGCGCACACCCGCAGCGACGAGACCTCCGGCGCGATCATCACCGGCGGGGTCGACACCGCCTCCGACATCCCGCGGCCGCCGCGCACCGCCACCACGGTGTAACGCGCCTCCGAGCCCACCGGGGCGCCGGTGTCGGTGACCTCGGTCCCCGACAACTCGCCCACCGGCACCTCACGGGCGCTGCCGTCCCGCCCGGTGCGCCGCGTCACCCGGTAGGTGACCGTGCCGGCCAGACTCGGGCTGGGCTGCCAGGTCACGACCACGCTCCGGCCCTCGACACGGGCCTCCACCCCGCGCGGCGGCAACGGCTCCACCTCGCCCAGCCGCGCGGGGAGCGCCTCGTCGTCGGCGGCCACGTCCACCGCCGCGGCCAGTGCCCGTGCCGCCTCCTCCCGGTCGCCCGCACGCAGCGCGCGGTCCGCCTCCCCGGTCAGCTCCTCCACCTGCCGTACCCGTACACGCAGCCGGGAGTGCAGGTCGTGTTCCTCGGGCAGGTCCGCGGCGGCCTTCTGTGCCTGCCGCAGCTGGTTGTCCACGAGCAGGTCGCGCACGT
The DNA here is from genome assembly GCF_056312425.1 of Nocardiopsis sp. TRM 82005. Lineage (NCBI taxonomy): Bacteria > Bacillati > Actinomycetota > Actinomycetes > Streptosporangiales > Nocardiopsidaceae > Nocardiopsis > Nocardiopsis sp. TRM 82005. The sequence continues at coordinate 205,406 of NZ_JBWDTQ010000010.1, read as the reverse complement.
CCCGCTCCGCCCGGACCGCGGGATCGGTGCGGGGGCCGGAGTGCCGTACGGCCGCGGCCAGCAGCATCGCCTCCTCCTCGGCCAGACCACGATGCACCCAGTGCTGGACCAACCCGGACTCGGTCAGGGACTCCGGACGCTCCCGCAGGTCGCTGACGATCTCCCACAGCACGAGGCTCTCGCGCATGACCATGTCGTCTTCGGCACGCAGGATCTCCAGCACGTTCTCGGCCGCGGCCTTGCCGTCGGTCATCGCCTCCAGCCGTACGCGCTGGGCCGCCTCGTCCAGGGCGACCTTGTCCAGGGCGGTGCCGTCACGGAGCTGAAAGCCCTCCAGCACGGTGAACCCCTGGGCCAGGCACTGCTCCCCGAAGACCACCATGGGGGAGAAGGCCACGCCCCGGACACGCAGGTTCTCGCGCAGGGCGCGGAAGGCGCGCACGGGCGGTGCGTCCGGCAGTTCGGGCAGCCGGTCCACGACCCGCACGCCATGGTCGAGCAGGACGCGCTCGGCGTCGGTCTCGGCCACGCCCACCGGCGCGATCATCGACCGGACGGTGTCCCGGTCCAGCAGGGCGGTGGTCAGGCTCCCGGCGATCTCGGACCACTCGGCCAGCGCGCGCCGGGCCGTCTCACCGCGCACCCGGTGGAAGTAGGGATGGGTGAGCGCGCCCTCGCTCTCCAAGCGCTCGTGGTCGGCGATCAGGTCGGCCAGCACCCGCTTCAGGGAACGCCGTCGGCTCTGTAGCGCACGCCAGTAGGCGCACACCTCCTCGACGTGCTCGGCGAAGGCGGCGGGGTCGGCGCGCAGTCGCCGCTCCAGGCGCGGGCCGATGCCGTAGCGCGTGAACAGATCCGCCGGAAGCCCGCGGGCACGCGCGGCCACCAGTACCTCGTCCTCGTAACGTGTGCGGTCCTGTGCGTCCCAGGGCATCGTGCGGTGCCGCTCCCCTCGTGTGGTCGTGGTCATGCGGTCCGGTGAGGGGCGATGGGGGTGCGGGTGGCGGGTGCGGGCGGCGGTGTCCGGAGGAGGCGGGAGGGCGGCACCGGTCAGTGGGTCGGCCTGTCGGCGGGTCCGGAGGACTCCGTCATCTCCCGGCCGCCGCCTGTCGCCGTGGTGGTAATCGCATCGCTTCCGCCCTTCACCGCTGTTGCTTTCGCAATGCAGTCGTTTCGGCTCATGAGCATACCTACCAGGAATGCGTTGGCGGGAGAACGCATGACTTTTGGCCTCACGCGTGTCTGTGTCATATTTGCCGATGTGTCAGAGAGTTGAGCCAAGTGTGCTGACCATGGCATATGCGGGGTTTGGTGGTTTTTGTGGGTGCTTTTTTGAGTAAGGGGAGCGGGTCGTGAAAAAGAGCGCAGGGCACCGTTCGAGTGTCCTGCGGTCTTCTTTTTGCTTTTCGTTTTTCGGTGGCCCCGCGCGCGGGAGCGCGCGCCTCAGGGCCGTACGGTCTCGTCCATCCGCGCGGCCAGGTCGTCGGCGAGCAGACCGATGTAGGTGCTGGTGACGTGCCCGGAGTCGCGATAGACCATGACGTTGCCGATCACCGCAGGGCACCCGCCCTCGACGCAGAACCGGTCGCTGAGGTCGATCCAGTGGACCCCGTCCCCGAACTCCCGGACCGCGTCCACCTGGGGATCGGCGTCCTCGAACGCCTCTTCCTGTGGCCGCTCACACGGTGACGGGTCATCGGCGTGGGCCGCGACGCACTCCACCACGTCCCCGCGTGCGCGCGGGGTGTCGCGCAACGCGACGATCTTGCCGCTGACCCGCGCCACGTCCTCCCACAACCGGCTCATGCCCTCGGCCATCTCGGCCCGCTCCTGCTCGGGGGAGGAGTCCTCGGCGGGGCCGCTGGCCGTGGACGAGCTGGTGAACACCAGGTCCGGCCGCAGTTCGCCCAACGCGCCGACCACCGCACGGTTCCACTCGCGGCACGCCGGGTAGGGGCCGCCGTCGGGCCCCTTCACCATCGTGTCTGTGAACGCGCACGAGGACTTGGTGTAGACGAACAGCCGCCAGCCGCGCTCGGCGGCCAGCTTCTCCAGCGCGGGTACCCACTGGGCGCTGTGGGAGTCACCGACCACCGCCACGTCCACGCGGGCGTCCTCGGGGCCGTACACGCACGGGTCAGCGGGGTCGGTGTCGGCGGGCGAGGCCTGGCAGTCGTCCTCGTACAGCAGGGGCACGTCGTCCTCGGCGTTGACGGGGGAGGGGTAGACCGGCCCCACGTCCGACACCTGTCCGAGCGCGGCGGGACCGGTGTGCACCGCGGGATCGAACGGCACCGATCCCTCCCGGTCGACCCGTATGTACACAGCGCCGCCCACCGCGGCCACCGTCACCGCGCCCGCGGCGGCCACGGCCAGGGCCGAGCGGCCGCCGCGAACCAGGCCGCGGTCGCGCACCGGGTCCTCCACCCACACCTTGGTGCCCCACGCCAGCAGTACGGACAGGGCCGCGACCGCCACGGCCCCGACAAGGCCGAGCCGCTCGCGCCCGGCCAGTACCAGCGCGAAGACGATCAGTGGCCAGTGCCACAGGTACAGCGAGTACGACACGTCGCCGACCCACCGGACCGGGGCGGCGCCCAACAGACGGGACGCCGACAGCCGCCCGGTGGACTGCTCGGCCGCGATCACCGCGGCGCTGCCCAGCACCGGCAGGGCCGCGGCCCAACCGGGGAAGGGCGTGCCGTCGTCGTAGGCCAGCGCGGCGGCCGCGACGGCGGCCAGGCCGAGCCAACCCAGGAGCGGGCGCCAGCGCTCCGGCAGGCTTCCGTGCGCCAGCCCCACCGCGAGCAGGCCGCCCACGGCCAGTTCCCAGGCGCGGGTGACCGGCAGGAAGTACGCCGAGGCCGCATCCCGGTGGGTCAGCAGCACCGAGCAGACCAGGGACAGCACCAGCACCGAGCCCAACAGCAGAAGGAGCGTGCGGGGCCTGGCCCGCCAGCGGCGCCGGGCCAGGGCCCACACCACGAACAGCAGCGGCCACACCAGGTAGAACTGCTCCTCCACCGACAGCGACCAGAAGTGCTGGACAGGACTGGGAGGCACGTCCGAGGCCAGATAGTCCACCGCCTGACGGGCCAGGTACAGGTTCTCCGCGTAGGCGGCCGAGGCCGCCAACTGCCAGGCGGTGTCGGCCAGCCGGGTCACGGGCAGGACGAAGAAGGCGACGGCGCCGGTGACCAGCAGTACCGTGGTCGCCGCGGGAAGGAGCCGCCGGATTCGGCGTACGTAGAAGTCGCCGATCGACACCTGGCCGTGCTCGGCGGCCTCGCGGTACAGCAGCGACGTGATGAGGAAACCCGAGATCACGAAGAACACGTCGACGCCGACGTAGCCGCCCGGGAGCAGGGCGGGGTTCAGGTGGTAGGCGAGAACCAGTAGAACGGCGACGGCGCGCAGCCCTTGGACCTCGGGGCGGAACCGGCGCCCGGTCCGGGCGGGTGCTGTGAACATGCGGCTGGCTCCGAGGACGGACTCGGCGACGGGACACGACCGGGACGGTCACGAGGGGGGATGACCGCATTGTGTGGTGTGTCCGGGACCCGGGGCGACCCCGGAGGGGCTTCAGGACCATTTGTTCGCCCAAACGGGGTGTGGGCGACACGCCTTCGTAGCCGAATGTTCTCCCGCGGGCGCGTGCGGACCCGTTCGTGACGCGTCCGCTCCTGATCTGGGGCAGACTGTCGGTTGTCGCTCGAAGGAGTCGTCCAGTGCCACGCGGTGCGGAGCGGTACCGCGCCGGCCCGGACGCGGCCAGGTGCGGCCACGTCGCGAGAGGAGGCACACCGTCACCCCCGTCATCCCGGCGCGCCTCGTGGCGGTCACCACGGTGGTGGCCGTCGTCCCCTGCGTGCTCTACCCCCTGATCGGGCTCTGGACACTGTTGTGGATCCCGGCCGTACCGCTGTTCCTGGGAGCCCTCATGTACTTCGGTGGCGCACGCCACGTCACCGGTGACGCCCCTGAAGACCCTGCCTCTCCTGCCTCCTCCGGCATCCCCGAGACGCCCCCGGCCTCGGAGGACCCCGGCGCGGCGCACGGCACCCGGGTGCGCCCGGTCACGCTGCCCAGCGCCGCCGAGGACTACGACCTGGTGTTCTCCGCCGTGGTGCACTGGCGGTGGGAGGGCTACGTGAACCTGCGTCTGCGCAACCCCGTCGGCCCCGCCGCCCTCGCGGTCGTCACCCGGGCCGCGGAGCTGGCCCGCGGCGTGGACCCCGCGGGCCACGGGATCGCCGAGTGCGAGCTGGCCGCCGAACTCGCGGTGGAGAGCGCGGTCACCGGCACCGGGGTCGTGGCGTGGGCGGAGGAGGTGAGCCTGCGCCTGCCGGAGGAGGACGCCGAGCGGCTGCACCGCATGGCCACGCTCCGCAAGGACCGCGAGTTGCGCGAGACCGTTCGCGACGCCGAGGAGGAGCTTGAGGAGTTCACGGTCGGCTCCACGGGGCCGGTCGTGCCTCCTCGCACGGCCGCGGACGGGCAGCTCGACCCGCTCGGTGAGCCGACGGACTATGAGGACGGCGGTTCCATCATGCCCGTCGGCCCGGGAAGCGGCGTGGACACCAACGGCTACGAGAGCTACTGGTGGCCCGCCGAGAGCAGCGGTTACGAGTCGGCCGAGCGCGACGTGCAGGTCGCGATCCTACGGGGACTGATCGACGCCGTCGAGGACGGAACGACCCGTACGAGGTTCGCGCACGCCCAGTTGGAGCTCCTGGAGCGGTGCGGCTTCTCCGAGGTGGCGCGGCGCGTCCGTGAGGAGTGCCCGGACCTGGACGGCGGCGACACCCTGCCGTCCACCGGCGACTCCCGGGCGTCCGGGGGCGACCCCTGACCCCTGCCGCGTCCGGGCCCCGCACACGGCGTGCGGGGCCCGGATCCGGCATCCGCCTGCCGTCCGCGGAGCACGCCGCGGGTATCCCGTCCGTAGGAGCGGCGGGGACGGACCGGACACCCGCCTTGGAGGCGTTCCCCCGCCCGCCCGTGAAGGAACCCCGCAGGCGGCCTGGTCATGCCTGGGCGGCGCCCTCGCCGATGATGCGGCGGTGCAGGAGGGCCAGCACGGCCAGAACCAGGCCCAGCCCCAGCGCGGCGGTCCCCGCGGCGAGGAGCGGCTCCAGGGTGACGGCCCGGACGGCCGCCGCGCTCGGGACGGGAAACGTCTGCTCGCGGAGGAGCGCCAGGGTCTGGGCGGTGTTCCACGCGGCCCATCCGACCAGGGCCACGGCCAGCACCACCTCCAGTACCAGGAGCGTGCGGTGCGTGGCCGCGAAACGCCAGCCGTGCAGGTGGCGGGCGAGGATCGCCTGGGAGTTCGCGCGGGCGTGGACGACACACACCGTGATCCCGGTGATGAGCAGGACACCGATCGCCGCGACGAGGGCGAGGACCTTGGTGCGCACCTGGGAGGAGGCTTCCCGGTGGCCGTCGGCGGCCCCCAGCACCACGGGCTGCACGCTGTCGACGTAGGCGGGCAGCGTCGATCCCTCCGCGGTGCCGGTGACGTCCTCCCCGTCGAGGAGGAGGGAGGCCCCGCTCGCGGCGTAGGAGTGGTACTGGACGGGGTGTAGGGCCCCGGAACCGCTGGGCAGCGCCACGACCACGGGGTCCTGTACGAAGGGGACGCCGCTCTGGTCCCCCATGGGTGTGGCGCCGTAGGTGAACAGCCGCTGCCCGCCCCGTCCGGGAGCCGTCTCGACGTCGATCCGCGGGGGCGTGCTCCCGCTCTCCTCCCAGGGCTCGCGCAGCCAGCGCCCGACCTCCTCGACGAGGGCGTCAGTCAGGTCGGCCCGGGTCTGGGGGACGAGGACACGCACGGGGCCGGTCCCCGGCGAGGGGCCGTACGGCTTCCCGTCCGGAGCCAGGACGGACTGCCGCCCCAGGTAGGCGTCGTTGACGACGAACACGGCGAGGTCGCTGGGCAGGGACGCCCCTTCGAGGACGGCGTGGTTCTCCCCGGGCGCCGCCAGGAGCAGCTGCCCCCGTGCGTCCATGCCGCGCAGCGACTCGCCGAGCACCTCCTTCGTCTCCTGCCCGTGCAGCTCGTCCGTGCTCTGTGAGAAGTGGAGCCGGGAGACGCCGTCGGCCTCGGCGAAGAGCGCCTGGCCCTCCCTCTGGCCCTGGAGGACCTGGAGGTCGGGGACCAGGCCCGCGGTGAGTCCGAGCACGAGAGCCAGGGCGGGCACGCGGACGGCGTAGGCGCCGGCGGTGGCCAGGCGCGCGGGCAGCCTGCCCTTGAGGGCGGGGAGGATGCCGGTGGCGTGCACCATGGCGAGGGCGACGGCGTGCGTGGCGAGGCCGACCGCGGTGAACACGGCGAGGTGGAACAGGGCCACCTCCAGGAGCAGCCCGGCGCGGGACAGCGCGCCGTGGAGGAGGAGAAGGCCCGCCGTGGCCGCGGCGACGCACGTGGCCGCCACCACCCAGAACCGTGCCAGCTGTGCGAGGTCGCGCAGGAGGGTGCGGGACGGTGACATGCCCTGGAGGCGCAGGACCGCGTAGGAACGGGCGTTGAGGAGCACGCCGGTGCCGATGGTGACCACCCCGCACAGGACGGCGATGGCGGAGGCGTCGAAGAACGTGCCGTGCCGGGCGATCTTGAACCACTCGTCGTTCTCGTACGCGGAGGCGAGGTGTCCGTCCAGCCCGTACGCGGACACGGCGTCGAGGAGGGCGGGCGCCTCCTCCTCGGGGCCCAGGAGGTGGTAGGACCCGCGCGGGTCCAGGTCAGCGGTCTCAGACCAGGGGTGGACCTCGGTGCGGTACTCGGGGGAGAGGCCGGGATAGCCCTGATCGAGCCAGGAACCGCCGGGCTGTTCGGAGGCGCCCACGGTCAGGTACAGGTGGCGGACGCCGCCCGGGTCGCGCGGGTCGGCGGCCTCCAGGGCGATGTTCACCCGGCGCTCCTCGGCGAAGGCGGCGATCGCCTCCCGGACGCCGTCCTGTCCGGCCGCCTCGTCGGTGCCCCGTACCTGCACGAGCGTCGCCCCGGGGTCGGGTGTGGCCTCCAACAGTTCCCGGACGACCAGGAACGACAGCAGGGCCGAGAGCACGAGGAAGGTGGCATGGGCGAAAGTGATGCTGCGGTGGAGCATGAGGGGGTTTTCCGGTCGGGGTGGGGACGCGGGTCGAGGGGGCATCGACGACCGGCCGCGGGATCACCGGTGCCCCCGGGAGCGGACCAGGAGCGGGCTCCTGCTGCGGGCGGGCCGGCCCCGCCCGCAGCAGGTCGCGGAGGACGCTCACGGTAGGAGTTCGAATCCGCAGGTGGCCATGGTCAGTCCGTTCACCTGGACGTCGACCAGGTGCTCGCCCGGGTAGTACCTGCGCGTCTGGACTTCCTTGATCGCGTGCGCCTTCTCCAGCCGCTGGGTCTGCCCGGGGGCCAGATCGAGGTCGGAGAGCTTGAAGACCTTGGGGATGAGCTGCCCGTTCCTGCGCACGTGGTGGACCACGTAGTCCACGGTCACGCGGTGCGCACGGGTGTCGGTGTTCTCGACGGCGAAACGGAGTGCGAGGGTCTCGCCCAGGCGGATGGCCGCGGGGCGCACGGTCAGGTCGTGCACCCTGACGTGCTCGCCGCCCGTGGTCCCGAGCAGGGCCAGGGCCTCCTGGTTCCCCGCCTTGACGAGGGTGCGCAGGGAGTGCTTGACGATCCACGCCGTCTCGGGGGTCGGGCTCTCCCGGGACCAGCGCCGAACGGTGGCGAGCGCGGTCTCCGGGTGCTCTTTGGAGATGTCGTTGAGGTTGTTGGCCACGGACTTGCGCACATAGCCCGAAGGGTCGCTGCGCAGGAGCTCGAGAACCTCCAGCACGGGGGAGGGGTCCTCGGCGAAGAACGGCAGCCTGCCCGCCCACGGGAGCCTCGGGCGCGTTCCCTCGCTGGCCAGCCGCCGGACGTTGTGGCTGGGGTCGAGCGCCCACTGCCTGACGCGTTCCATCGTCTTTGCCCGGTGCCTCGCGATGAACGGACGAATGGCGTATTCAGCGGTGTGGCAGCGTGTCACCGCCTCCAGGAAGTCGAGGGACTCACCAGGGTGGTCCAAGCCGTACTCCTCGACATAGCGAGCCACCGGCATGAGGAACCAACTCACCGTGAACATCCCCTGGCCCTCGGGGAGTTCGTCCCCGAGGGTGCTGCGCAGGATCTCCAGCGCCTTCGTGTAGTCCGTGGGAAGACGTGAGCGCAGGCCCTCGGCCAGGACCAGGACCCGGTCCTTGAGCTCCAGTCCGGGGATGCGGCGGTCGATCTCGGCCGCGTACCCCTCGGTGTCGAAGCCAGGGAGAAGGCCCTGGATGCGTTCGCCCAGGATTGTGGCGGTCTCACCTGTGAAGTGCCTTTTCAGGCTGTATTCGCCGGACATGGTTGTTTGCCCTCTCTGGCGTCGATGTCCCCGAACAGCGGATGGTGTGGGGACGCTCCGAAGGGAGTCTCCCGGGACCTGGACGGGCTGTCGGTGTTCCCCGTGAACTCGGGGCCGCGCGCTCCCCGGGGGAGAAAGAGCCAGGGGCTTCTCCGCTCGAAGGGGCGGCCCGGGACGCGGGACAGGTTATCGCTTTTCCACCGCTTTCCACCATGCGGTGCGGCCCGTCGGGCGGCAGCGGCGCCGCCCGCGCGAGGCCGTGGAGCCTCCCGTCCCGGGAGACCTCGTCCATGTCGTCCACGCCCGTCCTGATCCCTCCCGAGGACGCCGGATATCCGCTCCGTGCGACGCGGGAGAACCAGGGAATCCATAACTCTCAAAGCAAGATGTTCGGCTTCTTCGGTGAGAAAAAGGGCGAAAGGAAGGGTCGATTCAAGACTTTCCTGCAACCGTCCCACGCCCCTGCCATAGGATTTCGGGGGCCCTTCAGCAGACTCCTGACCCGGTTCGCCATGGTCCCGTACCGGTACTCATGCAGCGTTACCCGAGGGGAGAGGTATGCCCAGCACGTACGGCGGCCCGGAGAGCGGCGGCCAGGGACGTGAGCGAACCGTGGAAACAGGCAGTCGTCCCGGAAACACGACGTACAACTCGTTCAGCGGCAGTGCCGAGTTCGTCGTTCAGATCGGCCAGCACTACGGCGACATCGTGCACACCCATGTCGCCGCACGAGAGCCGTCGCCCGCTGAGCGTGCCGCCGACGCGCTGGCGGAGGCCGTCTACCGCCAGTGGCGTGACGAGGCCAACCGCTGGGAGCAGGGAGGCACGAAGGCGGCGTCCGTCCGTTGGAAGGCACGCGTGCGCGGCGCCGACCACGAGGAGAACGCCGGCGGGACCGTCGACGGGCGCGGGGACAGGCTCGGCGGGATCATCGACGGATTCCGTGGACTGAGCACGCGGCGGATGGCGGTACTCGGCGGGGCGGGCTCGGGTAAGACCACGCTGGCCGTTCACCTCACGTTGGAGCTGATCATGTTCCGACGCGACTCCGGGGCCACGACAGGGCGGGGCCGGACGGACCCCGTGCCCGTCCTGCTGCCGCTGGCCTCCTGGGACCCTGACAGGGAGTACTTCACCGACTGGCTCGCGAAGCGCATCGCGGAGGACTACCCCGGCCTCCCCAGGATCGATGGGCGCCACCCCGCGCGCGAGCTCTGCCAAGCCGGAGCCGTGCTGCCGGTCCTGGACGGGCTGGACGAGGTCCCACCCGAACGGCGGTCCGCCGCGATGCACGGTCTGAACAGGGCCCTGCACCGCGACGCGCAGCTCATCATCACGTCCCGCACGGAGGAGTTCGACGCGCTCGCACCGGAACTGGTGCTGGCCTCCGCCGCCGTGATCGAGGCCCAACCGGTTTCCCCGCAGGACACCGTCGCCTTTCTCGAAACGGCCGTACCCCCGCAGGCCTCTGAGCGTTGGGTACCGCTCCTCGCCGGTATCAGGGCCGACCCGTCCGGGCGGACGGCCGCCGCCCTGTCGTCGCCGTTGATGCTCTGGCTGGCGCGCAGGGTCTACGCACCGCCCTCGTCGAACCCCGGTGAGCTCCTCGACCCCGCGCGTTTTCCCACACGGCGGGCCGTTGAGGAGCATCTGCTCGACCGCATCGTCCCGACGGTGTTCACCGGTGAGGTGCCGGCTGAGGACGGGTGGAATCCACCGCGTCGCTGGAAGCCGTGGAACGCACTACGCTACCTGCGCTTCCTCGCACGGCACCTGTCACAGCGGGAGACGGTCGAACTCGCCTGGTGGCGGCTGCACCGCGCCGCTGTCCCCCGGGCGCTGCTGATCCCGGCGCTGATCGCCGTCGCCGTCGCCGTCTCGGCGGCGGGGTCCCTGCTGGGGGCCCTCGCCGTGGCGAACGCCTCGGAATGGGAGCTCCTCGAGGACCTGAGCGTGTCGAACGCGGTCCTCTTCGGACTGGTCAGCTCCGCCGCGATCAGCCAGGTGACGCGGGTGTGGTTCGGCTACCGTTTCAGCGAGCCCCGGCGGGGCGTCTCCCTCTTCCGGCCCGCCGCGGCCCTGCGTTCCGCGATGGCTTCCTCGACAGGGCCCCGGATGATGTGGGCCGGGGCCATCACGGTGGTCGGGGCGCTGGCGTTGGGAGGGCCCGCCGTGAGCGCTCTCGGCGCGTCCATGGCCTGGACGTTCCTGGTTCCGACGGGCGGATTCCTCCTGGCCACGGTACTCGCGGTCGTCTTCACGGCCCCGTCCGCCAACGAGGAGAACGTCGTCGACCCGGTCGGGCTGTTGAACTCCGAACGACGGGCGGTCCTGTTCTCGGTCGGCGTGATCGCACCGGTGCTGGGCGGCTCCACGGCGGTGTCGTCCGGCCCCTACGCGGGGACGGCCGCGTGGCTCGTCTCGGCGGCGGTGCTGACGACGCTCAGCCCATGGGGGCGCTGGCTCCTGGCCAGGGCCTCCCTGGCGGCCACGCTGAGGACACCGCTCGCCCTGACGGCCTTCCTCGAGGACGCCCGCAGGGCCGGGATCCTTCGCCGGGTCGGCGCCGTCTACCAGTTCCGCAACACCCGGTTGCAGGAGCGGCTGTCGGTGACGGCTCCGGGCGATCCCACCGTGTCGCCGCACCGTCGGGCTCCGGAGATCCTCCCGTCCGGGGCGATGAGCCTCCTGTCCGGCGGCGGGATCGCCGTCAGGCTGAAGAGGCACCACGTCAACCTGATGCCCCTAGCGGCGGCGGTACCCCCCTCCGTGCTCGTGACGTTCCAGATGGTCGTCCGGGAGGGAACGGCGGCGCTGCCGTTCGTGTGGGCGCCCTTCCTGCTGTTCTTCGTGCCTTCCTTGCTGCTCACCGGCCTGCTCTACGTCCTCCCGCGGGCCCGTGCGGACGTCTGCGTCACCCCGGACTTCCTCCAGGTCACCGAGGCCGGGAGCTCGACCCGTTTCGAGTGGGCCTACATCGACGAGGTGGCCGTGCGGCACACGCGCAGGTTCGGTTTCGACACCCGCATGAACGGTATCCACGTCCGGTTGACGCCCTACGCCCCGGTGCCTCCGGCGAGGCTGCGCAGTGACGGCAACTGGTACGTCCTTCACGACCTGGGGCCGCGCGGTGTTCCACCGGTCCAGCTGGACCTGGCCCTTCGGCGGCACGGGCGGGGACGTTGGCGTCCGCCCGCACTGCCGGAGGAGTGGGAGCAGTACTACGCGCGGGTGCTCAGCACGCCCCTCCGCGACGTGACGGACACCGGTACCGGCGTCGTCACGGACACGGGCACCGATACGGGAACCGGCGTCGGCACGGGTACGGGAACCGGCACGGCGCAGGCCGCTGGAGGGGGCAGGAGCTCCACAGAGCAGGATCGGCCCCGTGCTCCTCACCCAGGGCCGGAACGCCGGGGGCCAGGCCCCGGCTCCCCGGCGCCGGTTCGGACTTTCGGCCATGACGGTGCGGACACGGCTTCCGGGGCCTCTTCCGACGGCTACGTCACCGGCCTGGTCGGCCTGGTGCTGATCTCGGCGGCCTCGGTCCCGCCCGTCGTGGGGAGGGCGGCCGCGGGGGACTTCCCCGGCGCGCCGCCGTGGGCGTGGATCGCCGCCCTGGTCGGTGCGGGACTCATCAGTGCGGGTCCTTCGCATTCCTCCCGGTTCGCGAGGGACGCCCGGTTCCTGGCGCCCGCGCTGGTCCTGCTCCTGTACGGTTCCGCCGCGATCCTCCTGCCGCCGGCCCCGTTCACGTGGTCGGGCATGCTCATGGTGGCCATGAGCGGCTTCGGTATGCTGCTCTGCGCCGGCCCCGACAACGTTCAGGACGCGGACTTTCGCGCGCGCACACGCCTCTTCCAGCTCACCGGCGCCGCCGTGCTGATCACCGGCTACGTCGCGGTTCCCTCCGCGGCGCTGTCGTCCGGAGCGGTCGCCTTCTTCTCCTGGTGCACCGTCATCCTCCTGGTGTGCGCCGGCGGGTCCGCAGCCTTCCACCGGCAGAACGCGGGTACCGGCGCCTCCGACATCCCGCCTCCCGGACTGCCGAACACCTGGCTCACCCCGCTCTGGTACCTGACCCTGGCCGTGCTCATGGCGGCGTGCTCCGTCTACGCGGCCCTGGTAGGTGCGAGCGTGATGTCCTGGATCATCGCCCTGCTCACGCTCTTCGCGGTGTTCAGCGCCCTGTTCCGGAGCGCGGAGACCCTGTCCTCCGTACGGTGGGCCTCCATCGGGTAGTGGCTCACGCGGAGCCGCTCACCGGGGTTCACACCGGTGCCGTGGCGGGCGGGTGGCCAGGCGGGCCGGCCCGACGAAGCCGGACGGTCTCGCGCGCGTGGCCGTCAGCCTCCTCCCACGCGGCGTCCCACCGTGCTTCGGCGGCGACCTGGCCGGAGAACCAGGACTGACCATCGCGCGGCCGGTACCCGGACGTCGACTCGTGCCTGGACGCCGGATCGGGGCGCGGCGCGGCCCCGGCGGACGCCTTCGTTTTTACGCGGGGTGACAAAGGGCAACGCCGAGTTACGTAGTGTGTGGTTCTAGCTGGCCTCTGACCTGTCTGGGAACCGATGGAACACCCAAACCGGCCCGTGGACCCGCGATGCTGACATGTCTGTGACATGAAGCGGCCCAGGAAAGCGTTGCCGCGCTTCTCCTGGGCCCTGAATCCCGAAATCCAACTTTTGCGAAGTAAGGAAACAGAATCTGATGCGCAACCCTATCCCCTCACCTCGGCGTTCGGATGATGTCCGACTTATTCTTCCGATTCCGGACAGGACTTCGCTGGTGGGTCCGGCCTGCCCGCCCGCCGCCCTCCACCCTCCTCAGCAGACGTCTTCGGAGCGGCCCCTTCCTTCGTGCGACCACCCCTCCTGCCGGATGCGCCGAGCCCAGCAGCTTCCGCGCCTGGGCGGCCACCGCGCCGAGTTCTCCCGCGAGCACGCCCAGGCCGCCGCGATCCAGGCGCGGCACCGACACCTGCTCGTCTACTACGGGGAGGCCACCCAGTCCTTCTGGGCCATCACCCCCACCGGCATGGTGGAAGCCCGCGACATCGACGCCCTGCTCCTGGCCCTGTGGCCGCACACCGACCCGCCCGCCGAGGATTCCGGGGCCGAGTCCACCGCCGAACGCGCCCCCGGCCCGGCCGGTACGCGTGAGCGCCCCCGTGCGGCACTCCGCGTCAGCACCCGCGTTCCCGCCCTGGTCTGATCCGGCGCTGGTGCCCGTCCGCCGTGGCTGCCCCTCCTGCTTCCCACAGCCCCGAGGGGCAGCCACGGCATGTGTTCGAAGGGGAACCGTCCACAGGTGACGAAGAGGTCTGGTGGAGGGGGACCAGGGGAATACCTGAGCCCGATTCCGGGGGAGCTGGCCGTTTCGGTCCTGTTCCTGGCGTACTGGTTGCTGGTCCTGCGGGCAAAGGGCGAGGAGACCTCCGCGGGGGAAAGACCTCCTGCGGTCAGCTGCCGCACTCGCCGCGCTCACCGGTTCGTCCGGCTTCTCCTACGTGAACGGGTACGCGGAGGTCGGGCTCCACAGCGGGGAGACCTACGGCCTGATGTCCGGTGTGCTTATCGCGGCAGGTACCAGCGGGCTCCAGCTTCTCCTGGCCGCGATGGCCCATAGGCATGAACGGCGCATGCTTCGCAGAGGCATCGTTCTGGTGGCGGTCCTGGCCGTCATCCCGGTGCCGAGGCGCAGACCTGGGACGCGCCGGACACGGAGGCGGTCGTGGTGGTCTCGCACGGGACCTTTGAGGAACCCAGTCCCGCCACGACCACAGGGGCCTCGGATTATTCTGGGACATCCCAGTGGATCCCGCGTCGAGCCCATCTAAGTGGAAAGCAGTGATGGCGCACTCTTTTGCTGGGAGTAAATTGTCCTCCTGGGTGCGCGGTTGGATAATAGATCAGTCGGTCCAGCGGCTGTCAAGCCTTTTGGTAGCACAAGTAGAGGCCGGTAGTGGCCAATGCGTACGCTGCCAAACCTGCTGGGACATTCTGTGCCGCGTGTTCTCCCGAGCCAGCGCTTTTTTCCTTGCTCCGGGGGCGTGGCGGGTCGGTGTGCACCGCCTTCGGTAGTGGCTGCCAGGGAGGCCTCAGGTGGCTGGTGCAGGTTTGTGACCTGGTGGTTCAAGGCAGAAAAGGTTTTGTCAAGAGTTCAATATGGCCGATCTTGGTCATTTTTGTGGGGTCCTGGAGATTTCCATGGAAACACTCTGACCTCGACTTTCTTGAAGCTCTCCTGGTGGGGGACGGTTGATTGGCGCAAGCAGGTTGGTTATTGTAGGTGCTCGTGTGAATTTTCTGGTGTACAACTCATACGAGGGCTCAGCAGATACCTGCTCGGCTGATCCGGTGTCGGCTCCGTATGATCCATGCCAGTGGGGACGTAGCGACCAAGGTTCTGGGAACGTGTGGCTGGTGTGTATGGACGAGTATCCACACCATCGCAGACCGCGTGGGATACACCGGTCAAGGTGAACGGGGTCCAGCTGAGACCGCAGGTCCGCCACGGCCACTCCGTGTCACTCCGAAAGACCACCTCGCGCGCGGTCGTGGCGTGAGTCAGGCATTTCGCTAGACCGTAAACGCGCGATCGGAAGGGACCCCTGTGCCTCACGTTGTCTGTCGTCTACAGCCGTCCCAACGGGTTTCCCGAAATCACCGGGGCCAACCTCCAGGGGCAACGTCTAACTCAACACCGTTTACCGGATTGCCGCCGCGGTCGCGGCAGTCGTAAGCGGATCGCCGTACGGCCTGGCGCCCTCCTTCTGGCTGAACTTTCCCTTGGCCGGCGTCGGCTTCGTACTGGCAGTACTTGTTTTTACGCGCACTGCGGCCAGGAACTAAGGGGCGGTAAATTAACGTAGTGTTAGAAAACCGTTGTTGGAAATGAAATAAGGATTTTCCCCCGGGGCGACTCGTGCCTACCTGCCCCGTGTGGAATGGTATTTCATGTCCGCCAATGACACCTGAAGGTTGGTTCTGCAAGGGCAATGATATATAAAAATGCTCATGACATCATTATGGACGATGTGTTCCTGGACCTTGATGAGTTAATTCCACGAGTCAATGTCCTTCTCAAGATCGAGGGCCTGAACCCGGCCGGCTCCATCAAGCTCAAGACCGCTGTGGGGCTCATCGAGGACATGGAGAGCCGGGGCGAGCTCACCCCCCTCGGACATGTCATCGAGTCGTCGTCGGGGAACCTGGGGATCGCGCTCAGTCTGGTCTGTGCGTCCCGCGGCTACGGCTTCACCTGCGTGGTCGACCCCAACACCTCAAAGCAGAGCACCGCGCTGATGAGAGCCTTCGGAGCGCGGATCGTGGTCGTTGACAAGCCGGACGGGAACGGGGGCTTTCTCAACTCCCGGATCGACTACATCCGACAGCGCCTCAACCAGGAGCCGGAGCTCGTCTGGCCGAACCAGTACGCCAACCCGGCCAACCCGGGCGTGCACTATGAGCGCACGGCGGCGTCCATTATCAAACAGGGGCTGGAGGTGGACTACCTCTTCATCGGTGCGGGCACCACCGGAACCCTGATGGGGTGCAGTGAGTACTTCCGTCAGCACTCCTCGCACACCCGGATCGTGGCCGTGGACACGGTCGGGTCCGTCACCTTCGGGTTCGAGCCGGGCAAACGGCACATCCCTGGCCTCGGCACGAGCCGGATACCCGAGATCTTCCGGGAGGGGCAGGTCGACTCGGTGGTCATGGTGCCCGAACAGGAGGCGGTGCGGATGTGCCGGCTGCTCGCCGAGCGGCGCGGTATCTCCGCGGGTGGTTCCACCGGGTCGGTCCTCGCGGCGGTCGAGAGGGAGCGTACGCGGATCCCCCCGGGCTCGTGTGTGGTCGCGATCGCCCCCGACGTCGGCGAACGATACCTGGAAACCGTCTACGACGACGACTGGGTCGCCGAGCGGTTCGGCCGCGACATCCTCTCCAATGGCGACCTCACCCTGACCAAATAGATCTGCACCACACTCGCTTCTTGCCTGATAAGGAACCTCATTGTTTGACTTCCGTGTTGTGACCGGAACGGTCGCGCGTGCGATCATCAGCCGTACTCAGAAGGAGATCGTAGCTCGGGTCCGCGAAACCTATCTGGAACACGAGGACGGGAACTCGGTCAACCCCAACAGCTACTTCCTGCGCTTTCCGGAAAAGCCGAGCAGCCGCATCATCGCACTTCCTGCGTATCTCGGGGGTGAGGCGAACGTAGCAGGCATCAAGTGGATCAGCAGTTTCCCGTCCAACATCGAGCAGGGGTTCCCCCGTGCTTCTGCCGCACTCCTGCTCAACGACTACGAGACCGGTTACCCGTTCGCTGTCCTGGAAGCCTCCCAGATCAGCGCCGCCCGGACGGCGGCCTCGGCCGCTCTGGCCGCGGAGGTACTGGCCGACTCGTCCTCCGCGCGCCGGGTGGCCGTCGTCGGAGCGGGCATCATCGCGCGCAACATCCTGGAGTTCCTCAAGGCCCAGGAGTGGAGGATCGACGAAGTGGTGATCCACGACCACCACTCCGACTACGCCTCCGCCCTCGCCGGGCACACCGAGTCGGAGCTCGGCTACGGGGCCCGTGTCGAGAACAACCTCGCTGAAGCGCTCACCGGAGCAGATCTGGTCGTTCTCGCGACCACCGCGGGAGAGCCCTACATCGTGGACGAGGACGCGTTCGCGAGGGGGCAGGTCGTGCTGAACATCTCCCTGCGCGACATCGGTCCCGAAATCATCGCGGGCTCCTACAACGTCCTGGACGACGTCGACCACTGTCTGACCGCCAATACCTCCCCCCACCTCGCTGAGCAGAAGTACGGGAACCGTGACCACGTGCACGGCACGCTTGCCCAGGTCATCCGTGGTGAGATCAAGGTCGGGACGGACCGGCCGGTGATCTTCTCCCCCTTCGGCCTCGGTGTTCTGGACCTGGCGGTGGGACTGCACGTCCACCAGGTCGCCACCCAGGAGGGGGAGGCCGTCTCCATCCCGGGTTTCTTCGGTGAGACCCAGCGGTGGTGAGCATGGACTTCCCACCGCCCTCCGACATCTGCGTCATAGGTCTGGGCCCCCGTGGGCTCGGTGTTCTGGAACGCATCGTCACCCTGGCCTCCGCCCCGCAGTGGGAGGGGCGGCCCCTGCTCGTCGACGTTGTCGACCCCAAGTGCGACGGCACCGGTATCCACACTCAGGACCAGCCCGACTACCTCCTCCTCAACACCGTCTGCTCCCAGTTATCGGTCTTCCCGGAGCGCTCATCGGTGGGCGAGTACGTGGGAGAGCGCGGACCCGACCTCCACGAGTGGGCCACCGCGCGT
Source organism: Nocardiopsis sp. TRM 82005 (assembly GCF_056312425.1). Classification (NCBI taxonomy): domain Bacteria; kingdom Bacillati; phylum Actinomycetota; class Actinomycetes; order Streptosporangiales; family Nocardiopsidaceae; genus Nocardiopsis; species Nocardiopsis sp. TRM 82005. Next base: position 187,700 of record NZ_JBWDTQ010000010.1, on the reverse strand, counting down.
GGTCTGCGTCTCGCCGAGGACGGCTACACAGTGGGCGCTCGGGGGCGTCCTGTCCGCCCGGACGACTTCCTGCCACGGCGTGTCCTCGGCTCCTACCTCAACTGGTGCCTGGGCCGGCTGCTGGAGCGCGCACCGGACCACCTGAAGATCCGCATGTACCAGGGCATGGCGGTGTCCCTGGTCGACGACGGGAACGGCTCCCACGTCGTGGGCCTGGACAACGGCGACTCCTTGCACAGCGGTTACGTGTTCCTCACGTCGGGGCACACGCCGCCGGCCCGCTCGGGCGGAGGGGCGGCCACCGGAGGGGAGCACCGGTTCATCAACGGCATCTATCCCACGGAGCGCGCCTTCTCCCAGGTGAAAGCTGACCAGAGCATTGCTCTGGCGGGTACGGGGCTCTCCGGGATGGACGCCCTCGCGGAGCTCACCCTCGGCCGGGGAGGCCGCTATGCCGCGGACGGAGGCATACGCCGCTACGTGCCCAGCGGCCGTGAGCCCCGCATCCTGCTCTACACACGCAGCGGCCTGCCTTTCCGGGCACGCCCGGCGGCCAACAGGGCCGGCGGGGTCCCCGAGGCCCTGGTCTTCACCCCGCAGGCCCTGGACCGCGCGCGCCGGTTCCGTACGGCGGGGAGGCTGAGTCTGGAGGATGACGTCCTGCCGCTGCTCTGCGACGAGATGCGCCTGGCGTTCCACCGCAGGTGCGCGGCGCTGCTCGGATCGGGACAGCGGACGGAAGAACGGCTGCGGGCCTCGTGTGACAGCGGTGGTCTTGAGGCCGAGTTCGCTGCTCTGGAACGCGAGCACGCCCCGTCCTTCGGCACTTTCGATCCCCTGCGCTTGCTGTTCCCTCGTCTCGGCGGCCTGACGGACAGCCGGTCCTACCAGGAGTGGTACCTGGAGCAGGTGGCGGACGATCTGCGTGAAGCCGCCCTCGGCCTGGCCGGCAGCCCGCTGAAGGCGGGCCTGGAGGTCCTCCGCGACCACCGGGAGACACTGCGGCACGCGGTGGACTTCGGCGGATTGGACGACGCCTCGCACCAGGAGTTCTACGGTCGTTTGTCCTCGCTGTTCAATCGTGCGGTGGTCGGGCCCCAGCTCGAACGGCATGAGGAGCTGGCCGCCCTGGTCCGGTCAGGGGTCGTCTCGGTCCCCTTCGGTCCGTCACCCCGAGTGCAGTGGGACGGGGGCGAGTCCGTTTGGCGGCTGACCTCCTCACGCCTCGGCAGCGAGTACGGAGAGTCCGCGCACTGGCTCTGCCGGGCGACGTCCGACCAGCCGGAGGTGGATGACACGGCGAGTCCTCTGCTGGCCTTCCTGAGGGACCGCTCGGTCCTGCGCCGGCACCGTCCCTCACTGCCCGGCAGCCGGGGCGCTGATGTCACGCCCGACCTCCATCCCATCGGTACCGACGGAAGGGTGCACACACGAATGTGGGTTCTGGGTCCGCTGTGTGAGGGCACGACATTTTACAATCACTACGTGCCCTCACCCAACACCGCCTCCCGCGCGCTCCAAGACGCCCACCGCAGTGTCATGTCCGCGCTCCAGGGCGTCCGTCGTGACACCTCCCTGTTCTCCGCAGTGGAGCTGGTCCGATGACGCCCCTTTTCGCGGTACTGCCGATCGTGGTTCCGCTCGTGCTCCTGGCGTTCCAGGTCCGCGCTCTGTACGCGGGCCTGGTCGGCCTGGCGACCACCGCGGTGCTCACCGTCCTGGTGTTCCCGACCCCGCTCTCGGAGATAGCCCGGGCCAACCTCGGCGTCCTGGACACGGCCGTCGAGCTGGCCTTGATCCTGTTCGGGGGGATCCTGCTCAGCGAGTTGATGAACAGGACCGGGGCACAGGCCCGGATCGGGAACTGGGTCGGCCGCACGAGCGGTTCACCGGAGCGCTCGGTGCTTCTCGTATCGCTCGGAGTGACCCCGTTCGCCGAGTCCGTCACGGGATTCGGAGTCGGCATCATCGTGGCGATCCCGCTGCTGCGCCAACTCGGGTTGTCGACATTCCGGGCTGCCGTGGTCGGCATCCTCGGCCTGGTCACGATCCCCTGGGGCTCGCTCGCACCGGGAAGCATGGTCGCGGCGGAGCTGGGCGGGGTGGGTTTCCAGGAACTGGGCGTCCTCTCAGCCCTGTGGTCCGTCCCGATCTTCCTGATCAACGGTGCGGCCATCCTGGTGGTGGCGTTCGGTGCGCGCCGGGCCGCGCGTTCGTCCCTTGACCTGCTGGTCGCGGTCGCCACGCTGGGTGCGGTGGTCTGGGCGGTCAACGCCTTCGTCGGGCCGCCCCTGGCCGGGCTCGTCGGAGGTCTCGCCGTTGTTCTGGTGCTGTTGCTGGTCTCGCGTGTGACGGAGGGGGCCGTTCTTCCCGGGGAGCCCCTGGGACGTTCCCTGGCCCCCTACGCCTTCCTGATCACCACCCTCTTGTTGAGCCGCGGGGTGTCCGCGCTCTTCGGCGCCGGGGAAGGGTGGTGGTCCGTCCTGGTGGGGCCAGGGGTCCTGTTGCTGGTCACCGCCGTGTCGGCCCCATGGCTCCTCGGTGTGCGTCCTTCGCTGTTGGGCCCGTCGGTTCGGGCGACGGCGGAACGGTGGTGGCCGGTCACGCTCACCACCCTGGTCTTCCTGGTGCTCGGCATCGTCATCACGGTCACGGGTATGAGCCGTGAGCTGGCTGAGGCCGCGTCCTCCCTCGGCCCCGCCTACCTGCTGTTGGCTCCCTGGATCGGGGCCGTGGGTGGTTTCCTGGCGGCTTCCAACACCGGTGCGAACGCGATGTTCGCCAGTAGCCAGGCCGAGACCGCCCAAGCGCTCGGCTACTCGACGGTGCAGGTCGTCAGCGTGCAGAACGTGAGTGGCGCACTCGCCTCGGGGACGGCCGTCAGCCGTGTGCTCCTGGCCGTCCGCCTCGCGGAGACCCCGGTGGCCGAGCCGGTCAGCTCCCAGGAGAGGGGTACCGCCCGAACGCCTCGAACCGCCGCCGTCCTGGAGCGGGACCCCGACACACCGACTACTCCCGGGGCCGTTCTGCTCACGGTGTTGTGCGTGCAGGCGGTCAGCTTCGTGCTGATCGGGGCGGTGTCCCTGGTGTGGTGGTAGGGCCACCGATATCCACCCTTGAACCCCGGGGCCTCGCTGCGGGGCATGGGGAGGAAGGCCGGTCCCTGTCCGGGACCGGCCAGGAGCCTCTTCAGAGGACCAGGAATGCCGCCGCGTGGGCACGTGTTGCCGCGGGCATGCGAGTTATCGGAGTAGACGAGTTCGGAGGCCCCGAGGCTCTGCGGGGCTTCGACGTTCCGGAGCGCCACGCGGGCCCCGGTGAGGTACGGATCCGCGTGCGCGCGGCGGCGGTCAACCCGACCGACGCCCTGGTCCGCAACGGCGGGCGTGCTGGCGCACAGCGTGAGTTCCCACCGCCCTACGTGCCGGGGATGGACGCCGCCGGGGTGCTCGACGAGGTCGGCCCCGAGGCATCCGGGGACCTGGCCGTCGGCGACCCCGTGATGGCGATCGTCGCGCCGAAGGCCTCACACGGCGCCTACGGCGAGAGCCTGGTAGTGCCCGCCGACTCGGTGGTCCGGGTCCCGGCCGGCGTCTCGATCACCGCCGCGTCCACCCTGCCGATGAACGGCCTGACGGCACGGCGCGCGTTGGACATGCTGGACCTGGAGAAGGGGCGGACCCTCGCGGTCACCGGCGCGGCCGGTGCGCTCGGAGGGTACGTGATCCAGCTGGCCAAGGCCGAGGGGCTGCGGGTCGTGGCCGACGCCGCCCCCAAGGACGAGGCACTGGTCAAGGAGCTGGGGGCCGACGTCGTGGTGGCCCGCGGGGACGATGTCGCCCAGCGTATCCGCGAGGTGGTCCCGAGCGGGGTCGACGCCCTCGTCGACGGTGCGGTACAGGACGAGCTGGTCCTGGACGCCGTACGCGACGGCGGAGGCGTCGCGACCGTCCGCGGCTACACCGGGACCGAGCAGGCGCGTGAGCGGGGCGTGTCCTTCCATCCGGTCATGGTCGTGGACTACCTGCGGGCACAGGACAAGCTCGACCGGCTGCGCCGACAGGTGGAGGAGGGGGTGCTGACGCTGCGCGTCGCGCGGACCCTGCCCGCCGAGCAGGCCGCCGAGGCCCACCGCCTGCTGGAGGCGGGCGGAGTGCGCGGGCGCCTCGTGCTGGAGTTCTGAGCCGGTCACGGGGCGGCCCCGGACACACGGAGCCGGGACCGCCCCATGCGCCCGTAGAACACGGGCTGGTGACCCGCCAAAGGGGGCAGGGCGTGCAGCAGACCCCGTCCGTGCGCCCCAGGGGGTTGGGTAGAGCGCGCAGGAGACCCCGGCCGTGCGCCCGTAGAGCCCGCAGCAGCGCTCCGCCACGGTCAGCCCTACGGGTGCCTGGCTCAGGTCGATCGGAGGCCCTACCCGACCCCCTGGCGGGCTCTACCCCTGCGGCATGCGAGCTTTACGGGCCACGGGACGAGGCGCCGGGCGCGCACGTCGAGGACCGGCCTCCTGTCCGGGACCGGGGCAAGGTCCTCTGAGCGTGTCCCGTCCCGGAGCCGGTCACACACGCGAGGTGGCTCACACCGTCGGGGCCGGATCGCTTCGCATCCGGGCCCGGATCCGATCGTTGGGGCCGTAGCGGACACGGCGCGGTCGAGTCCTAGACGGAGGTGACGAGGCGCTGGGTGTGCACGTCGAACACCGAGTCGCAGGCGTCGCGCACGTCGTCGTTGTGGGTGGCGACCACCACCGCGCACCCCTCGCGGGCCATCTCCCGCAGGGTGTCGATGACCATGCGCCCGTTGTCCTCGTCCAGGGCACCGGTCGGCTCGTCGGCCAGCACCAGGGTGGGCTGCTTGACCATCAGCCGGGCCAGGGCGATGCGCTGCTGCTCACCGCCGGACATGCGGTGCGCCTTCTCCTTCTCACGCCCGGACAGTCCGACGCGCTCCAGGGCCTGGGCCTGGAGCTCGCGGTCACGGCTGGCCACGTCAAGGTTCTCCTGGATCGTGGCGTTCTCCATCAGCGCGTAGTTCTGGAACAGGTAGCCCAGGTGGGCGCGGCGGAAACGGCGCCGTCCCCCGGCGCCGAGCCGGGTGATCTTCTTGCCGTCGTGGACGATGTCGCCGCCGCTCGGCTGTTCGAGGAGCCCGAGGCAGTTGAGCAGGGTGGTCTTGCCCGACCCGGAGGGGCCGACGAGGGCGAGTGTCTGCCCGGTGTGGACGGTCAGGTCGACGTCTCGCCACAGGGTGCGCTCACCGAAGGACTTGGTCAGCTGGAGGGTGCGGATCACAGGTGGACTCCTTACGCCTGGGAGGCGCCTTCACGGACGATACGGCGGTGGAAGGCGGCGAGCGCGCCGAGGGTGATAGCGAGGGAGGCCAGCGCGATTCCCGCGGCGTAGAGCGGTTCGATCCCGCTGGTGGTCATCGGGCCGGGTGTTGGAGGGCCGGCCGGATGGTTGGCCGCGGCCAGGGTGATGACGGTGTCCCACGTGGCCCAGCCCACGAACGCCACCGCGATGGTCCCCTCAACGGCCAGCAGCCGCCGGTGGGTGGCCATGAAGGTCCATCCGCTGATGTGCCGGGCGAAGATGGTCTGTGCGCGTGTGCGTACGTGGATGATGCACGCGGCGGTGGCGGTCAGCAGCAGCACGGCACTCGCGCCCACGAGGTTGAACGCTTCGCTGCGCAGCGTGGCCAGGGTGGTGGCTTGCTGCTCCAGCGCGATGGTGGTGAGGGTCTCGACCATGGAGATGTAGCGGGACGCCCTCGGGTTCTCGGCGCGGTACTCCTCGACCACGCCGGGGTCGGGGAAGACCGTGTCCCCTCCGGACATGTGGGTGACGTAGCTGGTGTCGGACATGACCTCCCCGTTGGGCAGGGCGATGATGACCGGTTCGTGCAGCAGGGGGAGGGACTGGGGACCGCGCAGGGTGTTGGAGCCGTAGGTGAACACGGTCTGGTCGTCGGCTGCCGGCAGCACCTCGATGTCGAAGGTGCGGTCGGAGACGCCGTTCACCTCCAGCCAGTTGTCGGACACGCCCTCCACCAGTTGGTCCGTGTGGCCGGAGGCTGAGCCGGGCACGATGACGCGGATGCCCTCATCCGGCCCGTAGCGCTCCCCGGCGGGGGAGAGGACCTCCTGCTCGGTCAGGTACGTGTCGTTGACGATGAGGACGGGGGCGTCCATGCCGGGTGGTTCCGGGGACGCGGGGCTGCCGGGCAGGAGCTGGGTGGGAGCCAGGTGGGCCGCCAGCACCATGTCTCCCTCGGCGTCGACCCGGCGCAGCCACGGGCCGAGCTCGTCGTCGACGGCCTGCTCGTCCGCCCAGCCGTAGTTGGCGCTCAGGGCGGGGCGTGAGGTGTCGCCGTACTGCTCGTAGAGCTCCAGCCCCGTGCGCTGGTCCCGGGCGTTCTGCGCGCTGACGACGATGGTGCCGACGATGACCAGGGTCAGCACCAGCACGGGGACGCGCACCAGGTAGATGGCGGCGGTGGTGCTGCGTACGGGCAGGCGGCCCTTGAGCGCGGGCAGGATGCCGGTGCTGTGCACCAGGCCGAGCACGGCGGCGTGCACGGCCAGGCAGGGCACGGCGAGCATTCCCAGGAACGCCAGGGCCAGGGGTGTGTAGAAGCCGAGCTGGTTCCAGCCGTTGTAGAGGCCGAGGAAGGCCAGAGCGGCGGCGGCCACCGCGGGCAGGGCGACCGTGTACAGACGGGCGATCCTGACCAGGTCCTTGCGCAGGATGCTCGCGTAGGAGTGGCCCTGCAAGCGCATGACGGCGTAGTCGCGGGAGGCGAGCAGGACCCCGGCGCCGACGGCGGTGACGGTGCCGAGCAGGGCGACGGCCAGGAGGTTGAAGAGCCGGCCCTCGGCGAAGAAGTGCCACAGCCGGGTGACCTGCATGCCCGGCGCCTCGTGCAGGCCGTGGTCGGCGAGCGCCTCGCGCAGGTCCGGCTGGGCCTGGGGCGCGTCGAAGACCAGGTAGTGGCCGTTGGGGCCCACCTCGCCGAACTCGTCGATGGGGTGGGTCTCGACGGTGAAGCCGCGGCTGAAGGAGGGGTAGCCCTCCTCCAGCCAGCGGGCGTGGCGGGAGCCGGGATCGGAGACCGCCAGGTACATGTGGGCCCGCGACAACGGTTCCTCGACGTCGAGGATGGTGTAGCCGATGGCGGCGCCGTGGTCGTCGGCGACCTCCTGCACGGCGCGTGCCACGTCGTCGGTGTCGTGGGTCCCCTCGTCCTCGGTGATCCACACCATCTCCGAGTCCTCGAGGACGTACATCGTCTGTTCGGCGGTGGCGGCGAGAAGGAAGGCGATGAGCGCCGCGAAGGCGATGCACGCCGTGTAGGCGAAGGAGAGGATTCTGTTGGGCACCTGATGTCCTGGAGACGGGTCCACGGCATGGTCGGTGGTCAGCAGCCGGTGCACCAGTACACCTGGTCGTTGCCCATGGCGACCGGCAAGGAAGCTAACAGCAATCGTTCAGATACGACAAACCCCTCCAACCTGCACAGACAATTAATTCTCGAACAGATGCATTGTTCCACCTGGATATTCGTTCCAGGGCTTCATGGACGGCCGTATCCGGCCATGTCGGAGGCGAACCTGAAAGCTCCGCGGAGGCGATAGGGCCAGTGCCCGTCGGCGGGTTCGGACCGTACCCGAACGCCGACCACGCGCGTTCCTCCCGCCGCGAAGGAGGGCGCCGTGTGCGGGCAACGGAAGAACCGGATACTGGAGCGGGCCGGGAAGGGCCGGCGAGCGGCAAGGAACTGGCCGCGGCCGACCCCGAACCCCTTCGGTGAGTCCGGCCGGGCCCACCGGGAATGCTCCCGGGCCATCGACGACATGAGCCCCGCCGCCGCGCGGTTCCGTATGGAGGCGGTGCGGGCGGGCGGCCCCGTCGTCCAGGAGCGTGTGAGCGCCGACTCCTGGGCCACCCGGTACTGGATCCAGGCGGCGGTTCCGGTGGAGGCCGTCGACTCCCCGGTGTTCCCGGGCCCCTGTTCGGTGGGGGAGGCGGACGGCGGCTGCTTCACCCGGCATCCGGTCCACGGGGACGCCGAGGCACCGATCGGCAAGTAGCACGCCCTCTCGTCCGGGGCGGTCGCGTCCGTCCCGGAGTGAGGGGCGCCGGTCCGGGCGTGCCCATCCTCAGCGAGTGGTCCGGGGCCGCCATGTCGTTGAAGCACACCGGTGCTGACGCCCGGATCGTGGTGGCTGACCGCGGACACTCCTCCCAGCAGAGGCGTGGCGGAGGTCAGGGAAAGCGGCGTGCTCCCTGACCGTCGAGCCCGAGGATGTCGTCCGGGTTGGAGTAGGGGCAGGATCTCAGTGAAAGGCAGCCGCAGCCGATACAGTCCGAGAACCTGTCTCTGAGCCCGGTAAGGTGCTCGATCCTCTCGGTGAGATCGTCGTACCACTGGCGCGAGATCCGTGCCCAGTCGCGCTTGGTGGGAAGACCTTCCCGGGGCAGCTGTTCGAGCGCTCTCCTCACCTGCTCCAAGCTCACACCGACTCGTTGGGCGGCTCTGACGAAGGCCAGGACGCGCAGCGTGTCCCGGCGGTACTCGCGCCGGCCTCCCGCGGTTCGGCGGCTCTGGATCAGTCCGAGACCCTCGTAGTAGTGCAGGGTCGACACGGCGACCCCGGCTCGCTTCGCGAGCTGTCCGGGCTTGAGCCAGACGACGTCCTCGTGAATCTGTGGCATCGCGACACCTCCAGCATCGATCACAGGCTTGACGTCAAGTCCACTTCATGTAGTCGACTCTACGTGAACCTGACTTGACGAAGCGGACTGAGGAGTCGGCCGAGATGATCGATGTCGAAGTGTGGGCTGACGTGAGGTGCCCCTGGTGCTGGATCGGACTGAGGCGGCTACGGGCCGCGGTCCGGCAAGTCCCGGACGAGGTGCGGGTGCGTCATCGCAGCTTTCTGCTCGAACCCGCCGGCCCCCGGGCCTCGGGGCTGCCGATGGCGGAGACCGCCGTCGCGGAGTGGGGCCTGCGTGATGAGCAGTGGCGGGCCAAGAGCTCGCTGATTCGCGCCGAGGGCCGTCGTGAGGGCTTGGAAATCAACGTCGACACGGCATTGACGTTCGACTCCCGTCTGGCTCACCGTCTCCTGAAGCTGGCGGATGCCCGTGGCGTCAACGGTGGCATGTCGTGGGACGCCGTGTTCGACGCGCACTTCCGGCGCAACCGTGACCTCGTGGATGAGACGGTGATCCGCGAAGTGGCCGACACCGTGGGACTGGTGGACGCTGATGTCGCGTCCCTGCTGGAGGGTACCGAGTTCGCCGAGGACGTGATGGTCGATCATCGGGAAGCCGACCGCAGGGGGATCCATTCCGTGCCTACCGTGGTGATCGGCGAGCGGGCGCTGTCGGGAAGCCGGTCGGCGACCGAGCTGACCGAGTTCATCGCTCACGCGGAGGCCGTCCGATGAGCCGGCCGATGATGCGCGCCGCCGCCATCGACGCGTTCGGCCCGCCAGAGGAACTCCACGTTCACGAACTGCCGCTGCCCGAGGCGACCGATGACCGGGTGCTCGTACGCGTGGTGAATGCCGGGGTGCAACTCACTGACGCCGCGATCCGAACGGGCTGGACACCACCAGGAGCCACCGTCACGTTCCCCCAGATCCTCGGCAACGAGTTCTCCGGTGTCGTGTCCGCCGTCGGCCCGGCCGTGACGGCCTTCAGTGTGGGTGACTCGGTACTGGGCTTCAACGTGCTGGGGTGCTACGCCGAATACGTCTCGGTTCCCGAAGCTCAGCTCGTGCGCAAACCGCCACCGGTGGCGTGGGAGGTGGCAGGTGCTCTGTCAGCGTCGGGGCAGACCGCGCATACCGCACTCGAAGAGATGTCCATCACGCGAGGGGAGACGGTCTTGGTGCACGGCGCCGCTGGTGGTGTGGGCAGCATGTTCACGCAGCTGGCGGTTCTGAAGGGCGCTACGGTCATCGGTACGGCCAGCTCGGGAAACCACGAGTACCTGCGTAGCCTCGGTGCGATCCCCGTCAGCTATGGCGACGGCCAGGCCGGCCGCATCCGAGCTGCGGCCGATGGGTCCGTCGACGCCGCCTTCGACGCGGCCGGGCACGAGAACCTGCGGACCGCCGTCGACCTCGTCGAGGACAGGAGCAGGGTCGCGACCATCGTCGACATGCGCCTGGCGACCGAGTTGGAATGCCGGATCGTCAGAAGTCGGCGGTCCGCGTCACGCCTCGCCGAACTGGCTCGGCTCGTCGCGACCGGGTGGTTGGACGTCCACATCCGACAGGTACACACGCTCGACGAGGCTGCTGATGCGCACCGCGACGTGGAGACCGGGCACGGGCGCGGCAAGGTGGTCCTGGCGATCGGCGCACTCCGGTGACTCCGGTCGAGCAGGGACCGGGGGCGGCCCGACTGTGGACCGTGCGGTCGTGGCCGTTCATCACCAGCACGCTGGCGCTGATGACGTTCATCGCGTTCGAGTCCTTCGCGGTCACGACCGTTCTGCCCGTCGCGATGTCGGACCTCGATGGCTCCCGGTTGTACTCGATGGCGTACGCGGCCACCATCACCACGGCACTTCTGGGAACCGTTCTGGGCGGAAACTGGGCTGACCGGCACGGTACGCGACCGCCGCTGCTGGCTGGGGGCACCGCGTTCCTGCTCGGAATCGCCTTGTGCGCCCTGGCGCCGAACGCGGGGGTCTTCGTCCTCGGCCGTCTCCTTCAGGGAATCGGCGGTGGAGTCGACTCCGTCGTTCTGTATGTGCTCATCGCCCGGCACATCCCCACCGGACCGCGCACGCGGATGTTCGGCCTGCTGACCGCCGCGTGGCTGCTGCCGTCCATGCTCGGCCCCCTCCTGGCGGGAATGCTCACCGAACTGACGAGCTGGCGAGCCGTCTTCGGTCTCGTCCTCGCCGGCGCGGCGGTGTCGTTGCTCGGACTCCTGGTCTCCACCCGTGCCCCCGAACCGCGTGCACCGGGCGACGCGGCCCCTCCGGCCCTGTTCCGGCGGCAGGGCATCCTCGCGATCGCCGCCGCCGGTGCCCTGTTCGTTCTGCACCTCGGCGGCCAGAGCCCGTCACAGCGGTCAGTCGTCATCGTCCTGCTCGGTCTCGTGGTCCTGCTATGGACCGCAAGCAAGCTGCTGCCGCAGGGGACGTTGCGTTTGCGGGGCGCGGCACCGAGGCTCGTAGCGCTACGGGCGGTACTCGGAGCGACCGTCACAGCGACCGATGTCTACCTGACCCTGTACCTCCAGCATCAGCGCGACTTCCCGCCCACCACGGCAGGGCTGGTCATCGCCATCGGCGCCGTCGGGTGGGTGGCGGGCGCGTGGGCCCAAGGGCGTTTCGGCGCCACGGCGGCCGACCACCGCAGACTCACCGCCGTGGCGGGCCTGCTCGTACTGTGCGGCCCCGTCGGCGTCCTGCTCTACACCCTCGGCTTCGTGCCGGTCGGGCCCGTCATCGGAGCTTGCGTTGTCATGGGGACGGGCATGGGCACCGCCTATCCGAGAGTCTCCTCGGAGACGCTGGCCCTCGCCGTCCCGAGCGAGCACGGAAGGTACAGTTCCGCCCTCCAAGCAGGTGAGAGCATGGCCACCGCCGGTCTGTTGGCCGTCACGGCTACTCTCCTCGTGACGGTTTCCGGCGAAGGAGGCTTTGTCGCGAGTTACGGACTCCTGGTCGGTCTCGGGCTCGTCGCGGTCCTGATCGCCTGGACCCATCTCACAGCTTCGACGGCGGACACACAGACGCCAGCAACCGGCCCTCTCGATGGCAAGGCCGGGACCGATCCTCCGAACACCTGACGAGTTGGTGTGCACGGGCGAGGGCGGTGCGCGGATTCACCTCTGACCAGCACTGATGTGTGGGGGTGCCCAATCGTGGTCGGTCCGTGCGCCCCCGACAACGCGAAAGGCCCTGACCGTGCGACCTTGTCGCTGGTCAGGGCCTTTCGGCTCTGGGGTGAGTGACGGGACTTGAACTGTGGTGGGGGAGTGCTCTGACCTGCGGAAATACGAGAATCCGCAGGTAGTGGGGGAGGTGGTTGCTCTGTTGTGCCGCTTTGCCCCGCGTTCCGCTGGAGGGCGTGCACCCGGAGGGTGCACGCCAGCCACGCCCATGGTGCACCCCGGGGGTGCACCGGAGAATCACGGCACTGGGGCCACTCGATCCGGAAGCGGTTGGGTTGATCGCTCGCGTCGGGCCGTGCCGTTCCGTGCCGGTGAGGCGGCACCCGCATCCGAAGGAGCCTCGGGCTCGGGGTGCTCGGACGCGAAAGCGGGTGGAGGATCCGTCGCGCGTTCGAACCACGGTTTCCCCTCAGCGGCCATGCCTTCGAGGATGCGGAGCGTGTGGGAGAACCCGGCGGCGTCGAGGTTGGTCTTCGAGGCCTCGTCCCGCGACTCCTCGTCCACCGCATCGTGGGTAGGAGCCTCGGACACGACGATGCTCTTGGTGGGGCCGTTGGTCAGCGTGATGTTCAAGGTGTAGCGGCGTGCGCTCGCTATCTCGATCTGGACCGAGGAGACCGCGTCGAAACGGTAGTTGATCCGTGAGTTGGTCCGCCATCGTGCTTGCTCGAAGTCGAGAACGGCCGTGGCCTCGCGAACCCCCTCGTCAGTGACCAGGAAGACCCGGATTTCGTATTTCGAATGGCGCCAAGGGCCGCGCGGTACGTGGGCCGACTTGCAGGGGCGTTTGGCTGTCGTGAGGAAGGCGTGCGTAGTGACCTCGTGCCACGCCAAACGGTAGTGCTTCAGGGTCTCGTCGAGGAGCAGAGTCTTGTCCGCGTCCAGCCAGGCCTCCATCTCCGTCTCCGTGGGGCGCAGGGTGTCGAGTTTGCCCTTCCACCGCTCGTATTCGGCCTCACGGGCGCCGATGATCTCCTCCCTCTCCTGAAGCTCCTCGGCGTAGCGTCGGTGCTCGCTGTAGATCCTCAGCCACAGGGGAATCGTGAACCAGCTGGTGACCACCGTGAGCAATGCGCCGCCCACCGCAGCCACAGGTGCCTGTTGGAACGCGGTGGCCACGGTGGTCGCGATCGCCGCGATCACGGCCAGACACAGGACCACGCATCGGAGCTTGGTCGCCGTGTCCACCCTGTGTAGTTCGTATGGTTCCAGGGGCTGCTCCGTGAGCCAGCGCCGACGCACATCACGCACCAGGAACCGGACCAGCCAGCGCACCTGATCAGCCTTAACGCCGGTTTCCCGGTAGATCCGGGCTACCTCGTCGCGCAGGGACCGGCGTACGCCCTTCGTCTGCTCCAGCCAGGTGCTTCTGCTCTCCGTTTCGGGGGCGTACTTGGTGAAGTAGTGGTCGAAGTCGTGCGTCACCTGGTCGGTGAAACCGCCTTTGGGAGGAGCGGGGGAGAAGAACAGGTAGCCGTAGTCGCGTTCCTTGGCCATCCTTCGCCGGTGTTGGTGGTTCCAGAGGGTGATGTGCCATCCCGCGACGGGCGCGAGGACGAGTACGGCCAAGCAGGAGAGCAGAGCCAGCACACTGCCCTGTGTGAGGGCGGATTTCATGATGGTCGCGACGGCGAACAGGAACGCACCCGCTAGGACCAGTCCTCGGAGGACATCCCAGCCGGTGGTGTTCTGCGGTGCCGGGTACCTGGCCCTGGCCTCGGCGGGTTCCGGTGCGAAATAGGCCCAGACGCGGTCAACCCGTCCACGGGCGCCCTGTTCCTTCGTGGCGTTCTCACGGAGTTGGTGCCACACGCCCTGCTTCATGCCGCCGGTGAGCACCAGCCCGAGGTGGCGCAGGATCAGGCCGTGCTGCGGGTCGGGCAAGCTGTGCAGTTGGGCCATCGCGGCCTCGGAGTCACCGCCGGAGCCGTCCACGCAGGACAGCAGCGCGAGGACGGCGTTCAGCCCCTGCCGCCACCCGTCGCGTCCCACCGGTCCCGTTCGCGTCGCCAGGTCTGACAGGACCCCGCGCTCTTCCTTCGTGAGATCCCGGTAGGAGCGCTTGCTGAGGATGGCCAGAACCTGATGGAAGCGGATCTCGGGGCCGTCGAGCCCCCGAGCTTGCGCATGCCCGATGTGTTCGCGCGCCTTCCTCGGAACCCCGTCGTTGAGGTAGTGAAGCCCCACCTTGTAGATGTCCTCGGGCGGGGCGTCGGGTCCCACCACGTACACGCGGGAGTTGTGCATGTGGCCGAACTGGGCTCCGACGAAGGAGCCGGACTCGGCGGTGTTGGTGGTGTTGGCGGTGTCGGGGCCGTTCACGAGAGTCCCTTCACCGCGGTGATCAGCGTCGCGACCTGTGCGGCCAGTGCCCCCAGGTCACCGAGCAGCCCTCGCAGGCGCTTCAGGGCCAGGAGCGAGGTCTTCCTGCTCTCGGATGTTCCTTCCTCGATCCCCTTGTCGGCGATGTCGAGTTCGGCCGACGCCGCCTCGTGGGTGTCCTCGTCGATGCGCCCCGCGGAGCGCTCCCTGGTCAGTTCCTCGCGGAGGGCGGTGAGTTCGTCCGCCAGTCCGGCCGGGTTCTGTTCGGAGGATGTGAAGGACACGTGGAACGTGCTGCCTCTTACGTGGCCTGCCTGGACGCCGACGTTTCCGTAGGCGGTGTTGGTGACGCTGCCGCTGTCGCCGGGGGTGGCGCCCTTGCGCATGATGGGGGTCTCCTCTTGCCTGATGAGTTCTTCGGCGAGGTCGAGGGCGAAGGCCGCTGCGTTCGCGGCGGCGATCGGCTGCCAGGTCCGGTCCGCCTCGGTGGCCTTCGTGCCGTCGGCCCGGTCGCTGATGCCGCGCACGATCGCCACCGAGGAGCCGCTCAGGTGACCGGCCTGGGCGACGCCCGCGCCTTCCATCTCGATGGCCAACGCGTCGTTGTAGGTCTGCCGGATCCACTCGGCCTCGCGTGAGACGCGGGAGTTCTGCACGATCTCTCCGGCGGCGATGGGGCCCAGGTGTGCCTGGGGCCGCTCCCGCTCCGGTGGCGTGTGCCGGGCCCACTCGCCGATCCTGGCCAGGTGCGCGGCGGTCTGGCTGATCTCGTGCGGTGACTCCCACGCGCGGGGGCGGGCCTTGAGCCCGTCGTCCTCGCTGGTTCCGCCGTGGTAGGCGTACACGTGAGTGGCCACCACCACGTCGCCCAGCGGCGGTTTGTCCCACAGTGCCCCGGCCACACCCACGAAGAACAGCGCGATGGGTGAGAACTCCTGGATGGCTCGCTCGGCCAGCACCGCGGACGGCTGGTTACCTTTGCCAGTGAGCCCGAGGACCATGCGGCCGTGTCCACCAGGCAGTGTCCCGATCTCGAACCGGGTACCCCTGGCATGCAGGTATGGCTCGGGGGAGCGGAGGCGTTCCCGTACAGCCTGGTACTCCAGGTTCAGCGCGGTCAGTACCACCACGAGGTTGTCGCTCATCGCTTGTTCTCGCTCCTGACCAGGGGAAGGGGGCGCATCATCGGAGGGCGCAGCAGCCGTTGGGGGCCTGCCCGGAACAGTCGGGCGGGACGCCCTTTGGTGGGGCGGCGGTCCGGGCCGACGGGGGTGAGGAAGCCGGGTACCGCCTGGACCTTGCGGTAGAAGTTGCGCGGGTCGAGTTCGAACCCCCACACGGCCTCGTAGACCCGTTGCAGTTCGGTGAGGGTGAAGGTCTCGGCGCAGAAGGCCGTGGCCAGGGCGGTGTGCTCGAGCTTGGACCGGGCGCACTCCAGCCCGTCGTCGAGGATCTGCCGGTGGTCGAAGGCAAGTCGACCATGACCTGAGGAGAACTCCTCGACGGGCCGCCATGAGGCGGCTGAGGCATCGGTACCCGCCTCGGGCTCGGGCAGGCCGGGGGCGATGGCGAGGTAGGCGACGGAGACGATGCGTCCCCGCGGATCCCGACCGGGGCGCCCGTAGGCGCCCAACTGCTCCAGATGGAGTCCCGTCGCGTCGAGGTTCGCCTCTTCTCGCAGCTCCCTGCATGCCGCGTCGAAGACATCCTCATCGGCATCGGCGATGAACCCGCCGGGTAGGGCCAGTTCGCCTTTGTAGGGGTCGATGCCCCTTTCGATGAGGAGGATGTGGAGGGCTGAGGACCGCAGGGTCAGGATGACGAGGTCAACGGTCAACAGCACGGGAGGTGGTTGCCAGGTGTCGTTCGGCATGCGCTGAGCCTATCTTCTTGTCAGATCGACAGGAAGCGTTTTTCAGAAATTGGTGCTCGCAGCCATTTGATTTGCTGGTGTGTGTCGAGAAGCCTGTGTTTCTGGTGGTCTATAAGTGCTTTTTGGGGCGTTCCTGTGGTCGGCTGGCCGGAGCCCGGTCCCGGCCAGCCGCAGGGTTCACCGGCTGATGGAGACGACCTCCAGCCTCGTCCCCAGCCCCTTGAGGACGTTGTCGGTGTGCAGCAGGGAGATCTGGGCGAAGGAGAAGAGGGAGTCCACGGTCACCGGCTCCCCCTCCTTGAGGAGGATGCCGAGGACCACGGTCGGTCCGGTGAAGTCCCGGTCCGCCGGGTGGTCCGGGGCGAGCTCGTCGAGCTTCTCGGTGAACCGCATCCGCGCCTCGGTGTCGTACTTGAGCGTCTCGACGCACATCCTCGCCTGGGCGAAGAGGTGGTTGAGCGGGGCTGTGCTACTGGGGGCCTTCTTGACGTGGATGAGCTGGCCCTCGGGACCGAGCAGGTCGCAGACCTCCCAGCCTCCGCCGTTGAGCCGTGCGGTGTGCACGTTCTTCTTGTCCAGGTGGACGTAGCCCTCCTGAGTAGCCGCGTCCTTCTCGTTGTAGTCCCCTTCGTCCTTGCCCTTGGGCCAGGGCGGCAGGGTCACACTGCTGGAGCGCCCGAGAAGCTCGGTGACCCGTCGCTTGACGGTCTCCAGGTACTCGGCTCCCACCTCGTACCACTGGCCCTGCCACAGGAAGTAGTGGACGTTGTTCTCGGTGATCTCCGCCGTGAGCCACCGCAAGGCGGGCACCTCGCCACTGAGGGTCTCCTTGGCCTCGGTGTCCGAGAACATCTGGACCTTGCCCTTGCGCAGTGCGCTCAGGCGCTCTCCCGCAGGACGTTCGCGGGCGGGGAACGTGAGAACGTCAGCGTCGAATTCGGACAGGTTCCGCGTACGGCCGGTCAGTTTGACCCGAAAGGTCTCGGCCACGTCGAATCCTTCCCTGCACTCGGACGGCACGGCTAGGGCGACCCGGCTGAGATCGCCGTTCCCCAGCATCGCGTCGAGTCGTTCGTCCAGGTGCCGGGCCAGGTCCGACTTGCCCCGCAATGGCAGCACGTGGGTGATGAACTCGAACTCCGGCAGGGGATCGGGCCGGTCGCACACCTCCTCAATGGCGTGCAGGTCGCGGAGCAGATCCTCCGGTGCCCGGCCCAGACGGAGCTTGACCGACCGGTCGTTGCCGGTGATGTGGGCGGAGCGCTCACCGTCGCTGGTGAAAGTCAGGTTGACCCCGCTGATCTTCCCCGCGATGTGGCTGACGATCTCCCCGAACTCCTCGATGCCGAAACCGCGGATGTGCTCACCGGAGGCGACCGAGTTCTCGTCACTGCGCCCGCGCGCGTCCATGACCTGTCGGCGGACCCGGGTGACGCCGTCCTTGTCCAGACAGCGCACCGCGAAGTGGATGCCGAAGCCGGGGTCGATGCGGGCGGGCTCGACCATGAGGTGTCCCATGCCGTGGCTGACGGCGTAGACGTAGCGTTCGGTACGGACGAGCAGCAGCCCGAACGAGGTGCGGTTCTCCTCGGCCACCGCCAGGCCGGTGAGGTCGGCCAGCGTCGCACACCAGTCGGCGGGGCCGGGGCTGACCGTTCCGGTCACCAGCAGTCCCCGGACGGGTCCGTGCTCCACCTCACGGGCCTGGAACCCGTCACGGTCCAGGTAACGGGGGCGCACCAGGGACCGCAGGTCTCCGGTGCCGTCGTCGGTGAGCCGGTAGAGGGAGGTCTTGCGGGTGGTCGGTGGCTTCTTCGGCTTCCTGGTCTTTCGAGTGGTCACGGCGGTGCGTCTCCTCGCTGGTGTGCGATCGGGGCCGGAAGCCGTGTGCCTCCGGTGGGGGAGGAAGCCGCCTCGCGCGGTGGGCGGGACGGCCGGAGCGGTTCAGGCGACGTCGCCGACGAAGTAGACGGTCTCGCGCACGTAGTCGTCCATCTCCTCCCAGTCGCTGAGCGTCAGCTCGAC
Source organism: Nocardiopsis sp. TRM 82005 (assembly GCF_056312425.1). NCBI lineage: Bacteria > Bacillati > Actinomycetota > Actinomycetes > Streptosporangiales > Nocardiopsidaceae > Nocardiopsis > Nocardiopsis sp. TRM 82005. Next base: position 169,559 of record NZ_JBWDTQ010000010.1, on the reverse strand, counting down.
CTGGAGGTAGGACTCCTCCTCGGGCAGCGCGCAGCCGTAGCCCGCGGTGGCGGTGCGCCCGTCCATGACGGCGGAGGTAAAGCCGGTGCCGGTGTCGTCGGTGTACACGTCCTCGGCGGTGCGGCCCTCCTCGCCGACCTGGCAGTAGACCGAGAGGTAGGTGAGGTCGACGGGACCGCCGGTGGCGTTGTCGAACTGCACGTCGAAGTACACGTACGGGGTGCTCTCAGGCATGTCCCACTCGCCGGAGACGCGGCGCTCGACGCCCGCGAGCCGGACCGTGAGACCGTCGGTGTAGGTGTACTCGGAGCCGAACTCCTCCTCGACTGCGCCGGGCGCCTCCTCCTCGGCGGACTCCTGGGCCTCCTCCGGAGAGGCGGCGGACCCGTCGGTGTCCTGGACGGGCTCCAGACCCACGATCTGGTTCTCGTCGGGTGCGTCGGCGCAGCCGGTGGCGAGCGAGAGCAGGGACAGGAACAGGACGCCGCTGAGGGCGGGCTTGAGGTTCTTCACGGGAGATCTCCTCCATCGGGGGGAAGCGGCGGCCCGCTGAGGGCCGCGTCCGACTGGCCATGTGCGCCTGTCCGGGTGCCGGACCGGCGCGGTGGCACCAGCATGCGGTCCCGCCCGGTGGAGAAAGAAGGATCGAAGGCGGCAAGGGGGGTTGTCAAAAGCAGTGAGAACACGGGATGCGGTGTGCGCGTCGGGTCCCCCGCACGCGCGAGGGGCCGGGAAGCCCTCCTCGGGCTTCCCGGCCCCGGTCACGGCCGTCGGCGGCGTCTGGCGCTCAGCTCCCGGCGGTGGGTGCCTCCGTCCCCGCGAACTTCTCCATCTGCTTGATGACGTCCTCGATCGCCTTCTTCTCCTGGTCCGGCGGGTAGTCGAACTTGGCCAGCAGGCGGCGCACCCGGCTGCGCAGCTTGGCCCGCACCGGCTCGCGCGAGAGCCAGTCGGTGCTCAGGTTCTTCGCCACGTCCTTGACCAGGGCCCGGGCGATGTCGGCCAGGACCTCGTCCTTCATCAGTTCCCGGGCGCTCTCGCTCTTGCAGACGGCGTCGTAGAAGGCCAGCTCCTTGGGGGTGAGCGGGGGATCGAAGTGATCGCCCCGCTGGAACTCGGCCATGGCGTCCTGCGCCAGGGAGAACAGCTCGGCCAGCACCTGGGCGCTCGTGAGTTGCTCGCGCATGTAGCGCATCATGAGCGCCTCCAGACGTTCGGTGAAGCGCTCCCGGCTGATGGCGTTGTGCCGGGTGGCGTCGCGCATCTTCTCCTGGGCGAGGCGGTGCAGCGCCTCCACCGCCAGGTTCGGGGTCTCCGAGTTCTGGAGGCGGTGCAGCTGGGCCTCGTTGAGGCGGGTGATGTCCAACCGCCCCAGGCCCGACTCGGCGTACAGGTCGGTGATCTCCTCCGCGTCCACCGCCGAGGCCGCCAGCTGCGATAGGTACATGTTGATCTCGGCGGGCAGCGCCTCCCCCCGGGCCTCCCGGCTGGCGGCCTCAAGCTTGACGACCCAGGCGCGCACCTCCACGAAGAAGGCGATGTCGTTCTTCCAGTGCTCCAGGTCCTTGAACCGCTCGCTGATCTGCGAACTCATCGAGCACAGCTGGAAGAAGCGCTCCAACCGGGTCGCGCTCTCACGGAAGCGCTGCGACAGCGACTTGCCGTCCCCGTCGTCGGGCCTGCGCTGGGCCTCACGTGAGACCAGGTGGTCGGAGACCAGCTTCAGTGCCCGCAGCCGTGAGTGCTTGCCGCTCGCGGGCAGGAGCCTGCGCCAGGCGATGCCCGACAGCAGGCCGCAGATGGTCTCGTACTCGTTGCGGACCTCGGTGATGGCCCGGTCGATGTCCCTGCCCAGCGTCTTGTCCCGCCGGTCACCGGGCGAGTACTCGGCCAGGGCCTTCTGGAGGTTCTCGGTCAGCGGCGCGTAGCCCACCAGCAGACCGTCCTGCTTGTTGTTGAAGCGCCGGTTGACGCGGGCCAGGGCCTGCATCAGGTTGGCGCCGCGCATGGGCCGGTCCATGTACATGGTGTGGATCGGCGGCGCGTCGTATCCGGTCAGCAGCATCTCATTCACGATGAGCAGTTGCAGCTCGTCGCCGGGGTCCTTGGCACGGGCCTGGACCGTCTTGTGCCCGGAGGGGCGCATCGCGTGCGCTTTGAGCACGGCGGGGTCGGAGGGCTCGCTGTGAAAGACCACCTTCATCACGCCCCGCTCCGGGCCCTCGCCCACCCACTGTGGGCGCAACTCCGCCAGGGCGTCGAACATCCGCACGCACACCTCACGGTTGGCGCACACCAGCATGGCCTTGCCGGGGCCGCCGAGGTCGGGGCGGACCCGCTTGGAGCGTTCCTCCCAATGCTCGACCAGGTCCTCGGCGAGCTTGGCCACCCGGTCGGGGGCGCCGTAGAGGTTGGTCATCTGCATGGCGGCCCGCATCGCCTTGCGGCGCTCGGCGTCGTCCATGGCCGCGGTGAGCGTGTCGGCCTGCTCGTCCAGGTCGGCGGGGTCGATCTCCTTGGGCAGCGACACCGGGATGAGCCGCGGCTCGTGGTAGACGCGGACGGTCGCCCCGTCCTCGACCGCGCGCCGCAGGTCGTAGACGTCGATGTAGTCATCGCCCGCGCCGAACACCTCGCGGGTGTTGGCCTCGGCCTTGGAGAGCGGCGTTCCGGTGAAGGCGAGGAGCGTGGCGTGGGGCAGGGCGTCGCGCAGGTGGCGGGCGTAGCCGTCGAGGTTGTCGTAGTGGCTGCGGTGGGCCTCGTCGACGATGACGAGGATGTTGCGCCGCTCGGACAGAAGCGGGTGGTCGGTTCCCGACTCACGCTCGGCCTTGGTGCGCCCGAACTTCTGGAGGGTCGTGAAGACGATCCCGCCGGTGTTGGTGTTGGCCAGCGTCTCGCGCAGCTGCTGGCGGGTGTCGGCCTGGACAGGGACGGTGCCCAGCAGCTCCTGGCTGGCCTGGAAGGTGCCCAGGAGCTGGTCGTCGAGGTCGTTGCGGTCGGTGACGACCACGACGGTGGGGTTGTTCAGTGCCGGTTCACGGGCCACCAGGCCGCTCAGACACACCATCTCCTCGGACTTGCCCGAGCCCTGGGTGTGCCAGACCACGCCCGCCTGCCCGTTGGTCTGAGAGGCGCGAACGACGGCCTTGAGGGCCTTGTTCACCGCGAAGTACTGGTGGGCCTTCGCGACGCGCTTGCCGTGCTGGTTGCCGCTGCTGGTGAAGTTGACGAAGTTGCGGGCCAGGTCCAGGAAGCGGGCCTGCTCGAACAGCCCACGCAGGGCCAGGGCCAGCGCGTCGGGGGCCTCGATGCCGGACTCGGAGTGCTCGCCGTACTCGAAGTCGGGACTGTCCGCCGGGTTGCCCTCGCTGTCCACGTTCCAGGGGGCGAAGTGCTCGAAGGGCGTGAACGGGGTGCCGTACTTGGCGGTGACTCCGTCCGAGACCAGGCACAGCACGTTGTAGCGGAACGCGGCGGGGAACTCGTCGGCGTATGTGCCCAGCTGGGCGTGTGCCCTGGAGAGGGTGGTACGCGAGTCGGAGCCGTTCTTGAGCTCGATGACGGCGAGGGGAAGGCCGTTGACGTAGAGGACGACGTCGAAGCGGCGCTCGCGGTCGCCGTCGACCAGGCGGACTTGGTTGACCGCGCGGAAGGTGTTGGCGTGCGGGTCGCGGAAGTCCACGAGGCGGACGGTGGGGGAGTGCTCGGCGCCGAACTCGTCGGTGTAGGACAGGCGGATGCCCGAGGTGAGGTAGCCGTGGGCGAGCCGGTTCTCGGGGAGCGGTTCGCGCGACTGGGGGGTGGTGGCGGTGGTCATGACCTGGTCCACCGCGGCGGAGGTGAGCTCGGGGTTGAGGCGTTCGACGGCGTCGCGCAGGTCGTTGTGGAGGATGAGGTCATCCCAGACCCGGCGCTGGCCTTCGGGGTGAGGGGAGAACTCACGGCCGGGGGCGGGCCGCCAGGCGAGCTCGCCGAGTTCTTCGAGGGCGTGCTGCTCCCAGTCGGCCTCGGTCATCCGGTCGGAGGCTGAAGGGCTGGAAGCCGTGTTGTCGGAGGTGCCGGAGGCGGCGGTGGCAGCGGTGCCGGATCTGGGGGGTGTCATACGTTGTCCTCCACGATTTTTTCAGCGTCCTTGACGCGGAGCTTTCCGGACATCAGCTGGGGGAGAAGGGTGTCGCGCAGTTCCGCGAGCGTGCGGGATTCGTCGATTGCTGCGATTGACCGTGAAGAGAGGGTTGAGATCTGTTCACGGACAGGGCCTAGCTTGCGAGGATCAATCACTTCGCTAGCCAGTACTTCTGCAGGCCTCACTCGCTGGTGGCTCTTGGAAGTACCGGTCACACGCGCGGCCAGTGAGCTGGTGAACCCCGGTTGAGATGCGACGGCCCAGAGTTCGTGAGTGCTGATATCAGCAGCAGGTTCAAGCACAAGGAATTCCGTCGATGCCAGGTTAGGGATAGAGCTTACCTCTGGAACGTTCCATACACGTGGAATCTCAGGGTTCAGCTTAGAGACCAGAACACTAGGGGAAGCAACGATGAACTTGTTGCTCTTGATGCTCTTTGGGTCCGTGGATTCAGGGAGCTTTCCCTTGTCGAACGCGGGAAGGCTGTAGTGATAGGCGCGTGGCGTGTCGAGCGCTGAAGGTGTGGCCTGATGCTTGTTGAGGATGCAGATATCCTCAATGGTCGTTCGCGGGGTATTGCTCGCGTTCGCGGTGACCAAGTGACGGCACAGCTCTTCAGAAAGGTTGGCGATGCGCTCGTTGACTGCGATCTTGTCATCCAGTGCACCGAGTGTATTGGCGATGGCCTCCTGTTCGTTCCTTCCTGGAATGATTATGGGAGTCCGCCCTAGGATCCCAGTGTTCAGGTTTAGCATTGTGGCGCCGACTGAGTGTTGGATGATCCATTTACGTACCTCCGGGTGTCCCAGGTAGTAGGACAAGAATAGGGAATCGACGGCATTGCCTGGTCGAACTCGAAGGCATCCTGTTCCGCAGAGCCAGCCGGATTGTTCTTTCCTGACGAGTGCTCTGCGTTCTACATCTCCCCGTCGAGAATATACGATGTCCCCCTCTGAGAGGAGGTATTTGGAGAGTCGGTTTGCGTCCTCGGGAGAGATTCTGGCGATTGAATCTTCTAAGATTACATTCTCTCCGATGTCTTTGGGCATGACGCTCGGGACTCCGGAACTTACATAATCAGAGGCGTGAAGCTGACTGCCGAACGGGCCTGTCTGGATGCCACCCTCTCCTTGGTTGCACAACTGAATGAGTGTTGTGGCTTCCCATTCTTGTGGAACCTTGCCAATAAGGGTGCGACTCATCCGATCCTCCCGAACTGCTCGCGGACGACACCTTCAAGACGCTTAGACTCGTCGAAGTGCTCGAAGAGCTCCTTCGTCAGACGGGTGATCTTCTCGTCCAACGGTTCGGCATCCGGGTCCTCTTCCACCTCCGCAGCACCCACATACCGCCCCGGGGTGAGCACGTACTCGTGCTTGGTGATCTCCTGGAGCTTGGCCGAATAGGCGAAGCCAGGAACGTCCTCGTAAGTAAGCTTCTTCTGCCTTGCGGAAGCGGTGCCTCGCCAGGCGTGGAAGGTGTCGGAGATCTTCGCGAGATCCTCCTCGGTGAGAATCCGCTCGGTGCGGTTAATCATCTTTCCCATATCCCGGGCATCGATGAACAGCACCTCGCCGCGCCGGTCGTTAGTTGCCTCGGCGCCTTGCACGCCTTTATCTCTGGCCAGGAACCACAGACACGCCGGGATTGCTGTAGTTCGGAATAGGTTTCCCGGTAGCGCCACCATGCAGGTCACCAGGTCCGCGTCCACGATCGCCTTGCGGATCTCGCCTTCGCCCGAAGATTGGGAGGACATCGAACCGTTGGATAGAACCACACCAGCGGTTCCGCGCTCGCCCAGCTTAGAGATGATGTGCTGCAACCAGGCGAAGTTAGCGCTGTTTGCAGGCGGTACACCGAATCGCCAGCGCCGGTCATCAGTACGGCGCTCCCATTTCTTGATATTGAATGGAGGATTGGCCAGAACAAAGTCAGTCTTGAGGTCAGGAAGTTTGTCGTCAGAGAACGTGTTTGCCCAGCGCTTTCCCATTCCTTCGGGGTCCATGCCATGGATGGCCAGGTTCATCTTTGCCAGTCGCCAGGTGCGTTCATTGGACTCTTGACCGTAAATTGCGAGATCGTGTGTGTGGTCACGTCCTTTGCGTGCTTCAACGAACTTATTCGCCTGTACGAACATACCGCCAGAACCACAGCACGGGTCGTAGACCCGTCCCTTGTACGGCTCCAGGATCTCCACCAGCAGCTCCACCACGCTCTTTGGAGTGTAGAACTCGCCCGCCTTTTTTCCTTCAGCACGGGCGAACTGCTCCAGGAAGTACTCGTAGGTCTCCCCGAGCACGTCTTGTGCGGTCTTATCCTCGTGCCCAGCGAACCGGGCGTCGCTGATGAGGTCCACCAGCCCCTTCAGCTGTGTCTGGTCCACGTTGTCACGATTGAATATCTGCGGCAGCACACCGGTCAGCGGTTTGTTCTTGGCCATGATCTGACCCATTGCGTCGTCGATGAGGCTGCCGACACCCTCGTCCGTGCTGGCCGCGTTCTCAGCGATGTACTTCCACCGGGCCTTCTCCGGCACCCAGAAGACGTTCTCCTCGCTGTAGGAGTCCTGGTCCTCAAGGAAGGCCGCCCGGCGGTGCTCGGGGATGCCGTCCTCCTCCAACTCGGCGACGATCTCCCGGCGGCGCTCGTCGAAGGCGTCCGAGACGTACTTGAGGAAGACCAACCCCAGCACGAACTCCTTGTACTGGGCGGCGTCCATCGACCCGCGCAGCTGGTCGGCGGCCTTCCACAGGATCGCCCGGATCTCCTCGGGGGTGGAGGCGCTGAAGAGTTCACCCTGTTGGGTGTTGGCACGCTTGCGTGGCGGCATGTGCTGTGTTCCTTCTCGGTTGTGGTGCTGCCCTGCGACGCGACCACCCGGGGAGGGAAAGGGCGCGGAGCCGGAGCAGCGGGGAGATACGGAAAAGTCTGTCAGCTGGTGAGGACGGCCAGGGTCCCGTCACTGAACCCGGCGGCGCTCAACCGCCGGATCGTGTCGAGCTCGGCATACTGCTCGTCCAGCAGCGCGCGTCTGCGTTCGGCTTCGGCGAGCACGGCGTCCAACCGGGCTACCTCCTCCGGGTGCAGGTCGGGCAAAGCGACCTCCACGATTCCGCGCGCGGCGCGGACCGCCCCCGAGGGGCGCTGGACGGAGGAAGCCCCCTCCAGTAGCAGCGTCAACACCCGGGGCGTGAGCGCCCGTCTGGCCTCGCGGTTCACCCGCAGAATCCGTGCGGGGAAGGCCACCACCGAGGCCCCCTCGTGGTCGATCATCACCCCGAACCCCGGGCCGGTCGTGTACACCACGTCGCCAGGTTCGGTCAGGGCCGCGTGCTGGTACTCCGCCGCGAACAGCAACCGGTCGATCCGCCGACCGTCGCGCGGCGCCCGGCCCAGCACCTCGTTCGGGCCGAGGACGTCCATCTGCCCGCGCGGGTCGATGTGCTCGGGCGCGATCCGGTGGCCCTTGACCGGAATGACGCGGCCCTGCCTGATCAGGGTTCCCACGGTGGTCCGCTCCGGCGCGGGACCCACCCGGCGCACCAGCCCGCCGCGCAGAGGGCCGTGCGCGTCCGCGTGGGATCGCGCCCTGCCCCCCGCCTCGGACAGGCGGGCCTCGGCCTCGGCGATCAGGGCCGGGCGGTCACGAACCGTGCGGGACACGATCCGTGACATCGGCGGCCCGGGCGGCACGAGGGGAGCGCCGAACCGCTTCTCCAGGTCCTCAATTCGCACCGGCAAGCCATACCGGGGATCGTGGCCGCCCAGGTGGTGTCCCTCGGCCCGCCAGAGCAGAATGTCCTCGGCCAGGGCTTCTCCCACCCCCGAGTCCAGGGACCGAGCGCTGATGTCGTTAATGAGCACCTGACCGCGCGCGTCGGTCACCGGGTCCCGACGTAGGGTCCACAGGGCGCACCCATAGCCGGGCCGGTAGGGGTCGGCACCGCCGGGAAGGGTGGTGACCGACTCGACCAGTTTGCTGCGCAGCAGGCGCGAGCGGATCTGCGCTTCGCGTGCGTCCAGTTCACCGACCAGCGCGTCCGCGGGGCCGACGACCACGGCGGTGCACCCGGGGCGGAGCAGTACGCTCAGTTCCTCGATCTTCTCCAGCGCCTGAGCTCGGGAACGGCTCTCCCCGGCCTGGTAGGGCAGGGTGGTCACGATCAGATCGAGGTCGGCCAGCCGCTCCTCCAGTTCGTTGCCCGTCTGCACGTCCAGGTCGAGTTCGGGAACCCCGGCCAGGATCAGGCGGCGACGGGTGAGCCGGGCCAGTTCGGCGCGCTCCTCGGCGGCCAGCACGGTGCTGTCGGAAGGATCGTCGAGCGCGGTCACGACGTCGCGGAGCAGGTCCCCGCACAGCGCGTGGGGGTCGGCGACGGTGAGGTTTCCGTCGCGGGAGGCGTGGCCCAGCGGGTCGGCGACCCGCACGACCAGGCGGCGCAGCTCGGGGGAGAGGGAACCGGTGTCCGGGCCGGTGAGCCCGAGGCGGTGCCGGTCGGTCATGAGGTGTTCGTGGGCGCCGCCGGGGGTATAGGCGGCCTCGACCAGCTCTTCGGCCAGGGGCGCGAGGCGTGCGGAGAGCGCGGGGGCCTCGATCAGTTCGCGCCGGAAGAACTCGTCGTCGGGATCCATGCGCTCCACCCGGCCGAGTAGCGCGTCCTCCGTGGTGTCGGCGAGGGGTTTCTCGTCCATGTAGTGCAGGCACAGCAGCGCGCCGAGTACGGAGACCAGGCGCTGCGCGCCGATCTCCTCCGCGAGGCGGACGAGGCCGTGCGCGACCAGTTCCGGGGCGATCGCGTCGGCGGGGGTGTTGCCCAGGCCGGTGGTGGTGAGCCAGTCGGCCACCGCGCGGCCGTCGAACCAGGTGCGGTTGCCCTGCTCCGCCACGGGGGCGGGGAAGTCCGGGTAGCGGCGCCGCCAGGTGGAGACCACCGGGCGCTGGACATGGGCGAGGGTCGCGATGTCGGACAGGGAGAGCAGCGGCGGTGACGACGGCATCCGGTACTTCCTCGCTCTCTGCGCTGGGGGTGGAGGAGTGAGGCCACTCTAGAACAGAATCGGCGAGCGTGATGGTGTTTCTCTGATAACCCCGCTTATCGATTCCCGGGTGAGCTTTGGGTGGGGTTTCTGGCTACGGTCCTCACAACGGCAGAGCGGCCAGCCGCTCACCTCCCACAGCACGGCATCCGGTGCTCCACCGGCACTGGCGAACTCCGAGGAACCCTCATGAGCCGACAGAACGCCCGACCCCGTAGGTACACCATCCGGCCGCCGCGCGCTGCCCGCCCGCGCAGCTGCGGCAAGCGCTGGTTCGGGGACCGGATCAGCGCCGAACTCGCCCTGGCCGCCATCCGCCACCACGGCGAGGACCGGTCGGAGAAGATGCCCCGGCGCTCCTACGAGTGCCCGAGCTGCCATGGGTGGCACCTGACCTCCAAGGGGAAGCTGCCCTACTCGGCGCGTATGGCTTCGGCCCTGGAGGATGGGTTCAGGGTTCCCCGACCCCGCAGTGCGGAGCCCCGGAGGCTGGATGAGCGGCGGAACCTGAGGACCGGCCAGGCGCTGCGGGCGCGCCGGATCGTCCAGGGGCTGGAGCCGTGGGTGGCCGCTCACGTGGAGGACCACCTCGTCGAGCACGGGCGCGGGCCGACCTGGCGCGAGCTGGAGGCGGTGTTCGGCTGGGACCAGTGGGAGGGCGCGCTGGTCATTCGGTACCTGGTGGATCAGGGGTGGCTGGGGGAGGCCGCGGGCAGTCCCTGCCTGTTGCCCGGCGATCGCGTGGGTGATGGCTGAGACGCGCGGTCTGTGAAAGAAGCGGTGCCCGGTCGTGGTCCTTAGTCCTGGACACGGCCGGGCACCGCTGGTGCCTGGTGGTTAGCGGGAGAGGGCGGCGGTGAGGAAGCCGGTCCACTCGGTGGCGGAGAAGGGGAGGTGTCCGGCGTCGGGGTGCTTGGAGTCGCGGACGGCCGCGCCGCAGGGGAGGTCGCCGACCTCCACGCAGTTCTGGTCTTGGCCGCTGTAGCTGCTCTTGCGGAAGCTCGCAGGGATGTGCGCAACCTCGACGCAGTTGACGTCTTGAGCGCTGTAGCTGCTCTTACGGAACTCCAGGATCATCCTTGTTCACCTTCTATCGAAGCCTTGGCACTTGCGATGCTCCGCATGGAAGCGGTCGACGATAGTGCGATGCTTTGAACATTGCTGAACGCCATGTTGTAGCGCTTGATGTCGCTTTCCTGTTCAAGGTATAGACCGTCTGCGGCCGTGCTGACGTAGACGATCGTAGGATCCCTGGGCTCAGGGAAGTCCAGGATGGTGAAGGCACCCGCCATACCGAGGTGTGCCCCGCTGCTGAAGGGAAGCACCTGGATGTCGATGTTGTGCCGTAGGGCCAAGTGCTCCAGATGCCCCAGCTGTTCGATCATGACCTCACGGGTGCCCACGAGGCGGAGCAAGACCGCTTCGTCGATGACCGCTGTCATGTGAGGAGCATTAACGCGGGACAGGATCTGTTGGCGTGCGAGCCGCGCCTCTACCTGCCTGCTGATGCTGGGGTCATCGGTGGCTCTGCCTCCCCTGAAGATCTCTTCCGCATAGTCAGGTGTCTGGAACAGGCCAGGGATCACCTGGGCTTCGTAGGTTCGTATAGCTGACGCTTCCGCTTCGAAGTCGGGAAGCGTGTGTTCGCTGAAGACATCCTTGTAACGGGACCACCACCCCTTCTCTTTGGACTCACGCGACAGCTGGTGCAGCCCTCCACGGCTCTCCTCATCCAGGTTGTAGAGGTCTGCGAGGGCGTCCAAGTCCCGGGAACGGGTTCGTCTGGACTCTGCGGTCTCGATCTTGCCGATGGTGGCCCGGGGGACATTGGACCTTTTAGCAGCATCATCGAGGGTGAAGCCGTGCTCTTCTCGTAGGCGTCGCAGCTCGAAGCCGAGGCGCCTGCGACGGATGGTGGGGCTGTAGGGCCGTTGCATGGGACCAACCTAGCAAAACTTGCCGCGAATCTCAGTTTGGGATTGACAACTGAGAATCGCGGTTACAGTATGGAGATGTAGCCAGTGACTGATGGATCACAGAGGGTTCATGTCGGTCAGGCTACGCCTTGCCCGTTCCGCGCATCACGGCAACCGTGAGACTCCTTCAACGGGCCTGCGAGACCCCTACTCACCTCGTGTCATGCCAAGGAGTGTGTTCGTCATGCCTGCAAACGCCCCGGCGTCCGTGCCCGCGCTGGGAGAGGCCACGGTGCCGCTGTCCAGCTTCATCCAGCCGGTCCACCACCACTACTTCTCCAGCCAGCCCGAGCGTCCGAACTACCGGATGCGTCGCTACAACTTCGCGGGAACCCCGGCCGTCATGCCTCTGGTCCGGGCGTTCCTGGACACCTGCGCAGCCGCCAAGGACGCCGACTACCGGTACCTGTTCACCCTGCTGGGCAGCGAACTCGCCAACAACGCCATCCGCCACAGTCTCTCCGGCCATCCCGGGGGCAGCTACAGCCTCCTGGTTCACCGCCACCGGGAAGGCCTGCACCTGGCCTGCCGCGACCGGGGCGGGCTGAGCAAGCACGACGCCCACCTGACCCCCAAGGCGAACGGCCTCAACCTGAGCGCCGAATCCGGGCGAGGCCTGGCGATGGTGAACGCCTTCGCTTCGGAATGGGGCGACAACGGCAACGCCGAGTTCCGCACCGTGTGGTTCTACCTGGCCTACGACCTGACCGGCAGCCAGTGGGACACCGACACCGACGACTGACCACAGAGCTTCGTGCTCTGACATGTCGCAGACATGAGACGGGCCCAGGAAAGCGCGCCAACGCTTGCCCTGAGCCCTGAATCCCCCAAACCCAAACACGGCATATGCAAGGAAAGAGGATCTGATGTCCAACCCTATCCCGCGGCCCCGGCGTTCCGACGACTTCCGCCCCTTCCCGAGGCTGCCGCGCCGGACCCCGCTCGTCGGTCCGGTCTGCCCGTTGTGTGACCACCCCTCCTGCCGCCTGCGCCGTGCCCAGCGGCTGCCCCGCCTGGGCGGCCACCGCGCCGAGTTCACCCGTGAGCACGCCCAGGCCGCCGCGATCCAGGCCCGCCACCGGGACCTGATCGTCTACTACGGCGAGGCCACGCAGTCCTTCTGGGTCGCCACGTCCGCCGGACTGACCGAGGCCCGCGACGTCGACGCCCTCCTCCTGCTCCTGTGGCCGCACACCGACCCGCCCGCCGCCCGCCCCTGGGCCCGGACCGGCGGCGACACCCGGGTTCCCGCCACGGCCTGACGAGCACCGCACACCACACCCACGCACACCGCACACCATCGCGGCCCTCCCCGGAACTCGCCCGGGAAGGGCCGCGCTGCTTCTCCGCGCCGTCCCTCCGCGCACTTGCTCAGCCGAGCGGGTCGGACTCCGTGGCGACCGACTCCATCAGTTCCGCTTTCACCAGCGCCCTCGGCTGGCTCACCACCGGCTTCAGCTCGACCAGCTCCTTCTTCGGCCGGATACCGAGCTTGGGGAACTCTCGTGCGGTCGGCAGGACGCGTTCCTCCAAAGAGCCGATCGTCGCGTTGTAGTGCTCCACCGACTTGTCCAGGGAACCCCTCAGCCTCCCCAGGTGCTCACCCACCTTGGCCAGGCGGTCGTAGATATCCCGGCCCAACCCGTGGATGATCTCCGAGTTCTCCCGCACCTTCTCCTCCTCCCAGGACAGGCCGATGACGCGCAGGATCGGGATCAGGATGGTCGGGGTGGCGATCACGACCCTCTTGTCGAGGGCGTACTCGTGCAGGTCGGGTCGCTTGTCCAGGGCAGCCTGAAGCAAGGCTTCGTTCGGCAGGAACATGACGACGAAGTCCGGGCTTCCGGCCACCTTGGTGAAGTACTCCTTGGTGGCCAGCCCGTCCACGTGCTTACGAACGTGCGTGGCGTGCTCGCCCATGAACTTGTCGTACTCGGAGTCGTCGTCGGCCTCCACCGCGTTGATGAACGCCTCCAGTGACACCTTGGCATCCACCACAATCTTGTGGCCGTTGGCCAGTTCGATGGTCATGTCGGGGCGAAGGGTTCCCTCTTCGCCCTCCACCGTGACCTGACGCTTGAAGTCGACGTGTTCGTGCAGATTGGCGAGTTCGACCGTCTTCTTCAGGTGCATCTCACCCCACTGCCCACGGACCTGCGGCTTGCGCAACACCTTGACCAGTTCCTCGGTCTGCTTCCGGCCCCGCACGTTCTCCGCCGCCAGATTCTTGATCTGCTCGTTCAGCTGGCTCTCGGTCGAGGTGCGCCTGCCATCGATTTCGCGGAGCTGCACACCCATCTCCCGCAGCTTCTCGGTGATGTCCTTGGCGGTCGTGCCCAGCTTCTCGTCAGCGGTGGTGCTCAGCTCTTCCTTGGAGGCCTTCAGCATCTTGGCCATGGTCGCCTCGACCTGCTCGGTCTGGAGTCGGCTGTGCTCCTCCCGGACCTGCTCCAGCTCCTTCTGGGCCGCGGCCACCTCGGCCTGCCGCTTCTCCAGCTCTGTCCGCTCGGTGCGCAGTTTCGCGAGTTCGACCTCATAGCCGCCGACGCGTTCCTTCAGCTGGGCGACCACCGCTTCCAGGGCCGCCTTGTCCCGGTCCGCGTCGGCCCTGGCGTCCTCCAGGCCGCGGATCCGCTGGTGTTCCGTCCCCAGGGACTTCTTCAGGTCCTCGATCTCGACGGCGGCCTGCCGCTGCCTGTCCCGCGCCGCGTCGAGTTCGGCCGCCAGCCGGCCCCGCTCCTCGGAGACGGCGTTCAACCGGGCGTTCAGCTCGGACCTGGCGGACTCGTACTCGCGCTGGGACCGCTGGGCCTCGTCGCGTTCGGCCCGCAGTTCCCCGGCCTGGGTGCGGGCCTGGTCGCGCTGTTCCTCGGCGAGCTTCAGGTCCGTTCGCAGATGGTTCCACTCGTCGCTGTGGTGGCGGTTCCGGGACTCGGAGCGGTGGCGGGCGAGCAGGTAACCGAGGGCGGCGAAGACCGCGGCCGTCGCTGTGAAGAGGGCGAAGATGAGCATGGTGTTCACGGTGATTCCTCTAAGGGAAGTGCGCAGACCGGATCAACGGCCTGCGAAGAGGATGGGACCACCGCGTTCCAGGAGCCGCCCGAGAAATGCGAGCAGCGGGTGAAACGCGATGGCCATCACCATAGAGAACTCATCGGTTGGAATGCAGTTGCTTCCTTGATAAGGCCGGTTATCAGACTGTTTCGACCAATTTCCCTTTGGTTGAGGATCAGAAGTTCTCCTGCCACTGCCCCGAGCTGTGGTTCATCAGGGAAAGCCCGTCCGTATGCGTCCCTAGCATGACCGATCTGCCCTCGGCCAGTGAGAGGTCGAGCTGTTCGTACAACTGCTCGGTCCCCGTGCCCCGGCTGCCCAACCAGCCGTTGGACATCAGCGAGATGAAGTCGGTACCGGTCAGGTACCGGGGAATCGACGTCTGGCGGATCCGCTTGCCTGTCCTGTGCCCGAGGTCCTCGGTGTGTTCGTGGATGATCTCGAAGTGCTCACGGGTGAAGTACATGCCCGAGATGAGTTCGGTACCCGCGGACATACGTGTCTGGGGAGCGCACAGCTTCACGAAGCAAGGGGTGTCGACGAGGCGGATGTCCGGGTGCCTGGGAGTGGTGTCGCGGGTCTTCTCGTCCAGTTCGCGCATGCGCTCGATCTGGGTGAGGAACCGCTTGTCGATGCTGCTGTACAGGCCCTCCTTGGTCTGGCGCATCGTCTTGTACTGGAGCATGACGAAGTTGCCGCCGTGGGGGTTGTAGTAGACCAGGTCCACGCCGGTCTTGGTCTCCCCGGGGGTGCGGTCGATGTTGGCCACCAGCAGTGACCTGGTCCCGTACTTGTTCTCGAACCTGCGCCAGGCCACGTGATCGGTGTTGTGGAATCTCCAACCCGGGAAGTTCGTGGCGTCGAAGTCCACCTGCCACTTCTCCTGTGGCTTGAACCGGCCCCCTTTCCGGGTCCCGGCGAGCCCGGTGAGGAACGGATCGGCCTCGTCGGTCCTGCGCCAACTCAGCAGGTGCTCCCGTTCGATGTCGAAGGCCTCGAAGAGCACGCCGAGCGCGTCGCGCTCCAGCGGCCGGATCGGACGGTCCTCGGTAGAGGGCTCCTCCAGCCTGATCTGCTCTTCGAGCCATGCGATGCGCCGGGCGGCCTCGGGTGACCTGTCGGTCAGCCGCGCCAGGATCTTCTGCCCGGCCACCGGGGTCAGGTTCCGGTTGCGGTCGAAGGAGTCCCTGACGACCTTGCCCAGATCGGAGAAGAGCTCCAGGGGGACCGGCTGTGACAGGCGGGCGTAGTGGGAGATCTCGACCTTGCGTTCGAAGGTCCCGGACTTGCCCGCAGGAGCCACCGTTCCCAGACCCGTGATGGTCCGCGCGTCCCGACCGGCCCGTTCGTCGATGAACAGGCCCAGATACGTCCCACGCTTCCATTTCTCGTGGGCTCCGCGCACGGCGTACTGGCCGCTGTCGATTCCGTCCCGGCTCAGGAAGTCGTGCATCACGTCGGTGAGCGTGAGGGCGGCGACTCTGGTCTCGGGCTCCTGCGGTTTCTCCATGGGGAGCTGTCCGTTCGCCCAGAACCCGCCGTACCGCTTGGCCGGGTCGTTGTAAGCGGCAAGCTCCCTGTCCACCTTCTCCGGCGGGTCGGTGTGCGGCACCCTCTCCGTGTGGAGGTCCACGAGGGAGAACAGGAGTTCCGCGTTCGGTTCCTGGACTTCCGCGATCAGTCGGAGAACCCAGTCCGCGACCGCGGACACGTCGGCGATCGGAGCCTGATTCAACCAGTACCGCTGCTCCGGTTCCTCCAGGGCGGACAGGAGCATCGACCAACCGGCGTTGTCGCTCCACTCGACGGATCCACCGCGAATGCCCGCGGGGAAGGGGGAACGCAGACGCGCACGCGCCCATCGGCCCGTATCCGTGCGGCCGGTCTCCCAGGCGCGCAGACTCATCGACCTGGACAAGGCCGCGTACACCCGCCCGACGTAGGGGCCGTGGTCGGTCATGTGGTGACGTTTCTTGTGAGGGGGTCTCTCTGACAGTGCCCGGTTCGGCCCCACAGTTGTACCGCTTCCCGGTCACCATCGGGATTGCCGGGGGACGCCCAGCCCTTCTCGAAGAGGGCATCTACGACAGATCCCTCTGGCCAAGGCCCGTCCGCAGCCTGGTTGCCAGAGGGCGGATGCAGAGTTCAGGCACCCTTGTTGCTCTACTCCACCTCCTCGCTTCCTGAAAGCGGACGGGCTCACCTCGTGTTCATGCGCGATTCCGCACGAACCACGCCTGGACCGAGTGCTTGTATCCCTCAGGCATAGGCAGGTCGGATACCTCTGCTTCAGTGAACAGGGCGGCCTCCTTGTGCTCACTGGAAACCACCAAAGGGGCATGAGAGTTCACACGGCATCCGTAGGTGACGATGAAGACGTGCCGGTCGACCTGGGTGATGTGGTAGATCCACGAATCGAGGATCTCGGCCACCTGCACGGGCCAGCCCGTCTCCTCCTTGATCTCCCGGGCCAGACACCCCTCAGGAGTTTCTCCTACCTCGATCTTGCCGCCCGGCAGCTCCCATTCGTCGCGCTCGTTGCGCAACAGCAGAACCCGGTCGTCGCGGATGACGACGCCCTTGACCGAGACGGGGAACATGCGTGAGGCGTTGGACACTGGAGGACTCGCTTTCGAAGGCTTGGGTCGACACTGGCGAAGATGACAGGGGACTGAGCTGAACCGGGTGCTGTGGCGGCATCCACAGCTACGGTGCGGTGCTTTTCCTCGGATCGCTGTCCAGCCCCGGCGCAGCAGCCGATCACGCTAGGCTCTGTGGGGTGACTGACACCTCGATTCGCACCAGGTTCGCCCCTTCCCCGACCGGCATGTTCCATGTGGGCAACGCCCGGTCCCTGCTGCTGAACTGGGTGGTCGCGCGACAATCCGGCGGCACGATGGTGCTGCGGATCGAGGACACCGACGCCGCCCGCTCCCGTCCCGAGTGGACCGAGGGCATCCTGGCCGCCATGGCCTGGCTGGGCGTGAACTCCACCCAGTACGAGGGCCCCTACTCCCAGACCGAGCACGCCGACCAGCACACCGAGGCCGCCCAGCGTCTGCGCAAGGAAGGTCTGGCCTACTACTGCGACTGCACCCGCGACCAGGTCCAGGCCCGGCGCGACAACCCCAACCTGGGCTATGACGGGTTCTGCCGGGACCGCGGTCTGGAGGCCGGCACCGGGCGGGCGCTCCGCTTCCGGATCCCCGAGGGCGGACCGACCGTGGTCGAGGATCAGATTCGGGGCCGGGTGGAGTTCCCGCACGAGGCACTGGAGGACTTCGTGATCGCCCGCGGCGACGGCACGGCGCTGTTCGTCCTGGCCAACGTGGTGGACGACGTGGAGATGGGCATCACACACGTCATCCGTGGTGAGGAGCACCTGTCCAACGCCCCCAAGCAGCAGCTTCTGTGGGAGGCGCTGGGACACACGCCGCCGGTGTGGGCGCACGCTCCGGTTCTGGTGAACGAGAAGCGTCAGAAGCTGTCCAAGCGCCGGGACAAGGTCGCCATGGAGTCCTACCAGGCCGAGGGGTATCTGCCCGAGACCATGGTCAACTACCTGATGCTGCTGGGGTGGGCGCCCGGGGGCGACCGCGAGATCATGCCCATCGAGGAGATGATCCCGCTCTTCGATCTGGCTGACGTCAACTCCTCGCCCGCCTTCTTCGATGAGAAGAAGCTGCGCGCCTTCAACGGCGACTACATCCGCGCCCTGGACGTGGACGAGTTCGTCAAGCGCTGCGCCCCTTACCTGGAGGGCGAGGACGTGCCGTGGCGAAGCGAGGACTTCGACGCGGATGTGTTCGCCAAGATTGCCCCGTTGGCGCAGAGCCGGGTGGCGGTGCTCAGCGAGATCGTGCCGAACGTGGACTTCCTGTTCCTGGACACCCCGGTCTTCGACGAGAAGAGCTGGGCCAAGGCCATGAAGCCCGGGATCGGCGTGGAGATGCTCACCGCAGCGATCGCTACCTACTCGGAGGAGTCCCTGGTCTGGGACGCCGAATCCTTGAAGGGAGCCCTTGAGCAGGCCGGTGCCGCTCAAGGGCTCAAGCTCGGCAAGGCTCAGGCGCCGGTGCGGGTCGCGGTGACCGGACGTACGGTCGGCTTGCCGCTGTTCGAGTCGCTGGAGTTGCTGGGCCGCGAGCGCACGCTGGAGCGGCTGCGCGTGGCGCTGGAGCGGCTCAACGCCTGACGGGCCGAAGCCAGTCGCACGGCAGTCAACTCCGGAGGAAAGACCTCTAGCAGTTCCGACGCCCGGGGCCCGTCCCGCTGTCCGGTGAGCACCCAGCGCACCGTATGCGGAGGCGGGCCCTTCTCCGTGCCGCGCGACCAGGCGTCCAGCCACCACAGTGCCTCCTCTGCCTGCGCTGGAGGCGGTGCATGTTCGATCTCGATGTCGGTGAGCGCTCGGCACAGTCGGACCTGTTGGGACAGCGGCCGCGGGTAGCGCTGGATGATCCACGTGATGACGTGCGACGCAGAGCCCGGGCAGCGCTCACGCAGTTCCCGGCAGGCCACCTCTGGAGCCAGGGTGACGGACACCTTCCGATCCAGGGAGCGTAGACGTGGTTCGTCCAGGAGGCCGTCCCCGTGGTGGGGAAGAACCGTACGGATCTGACCCACCAGCTCGGAGAAGCCGACCGGCCGAGTAGTTGGCCGAGACTGGTCCAGGTACGGCTCCGCGAAGAAGTACCGCAGCGTCGAGGGTCTGGTGCCTTGTCCGAGAAGGTCAGCGATGCGAGGTACGACAGGCCCCGGTTCCAGCAGTTTGGGGAGGAACAGGTGAGCCGGAGGGCGTCCTCCTTCAGCCAGGGCCCAGTACAGGCGGACCTGAGCGGGTGTGGCGTCGCGTTTGTCGGTGCCTCGGACGATCAGGGTCGTGCGCTGTTCGATGTCGTCGACGACCGTGGCCAGGTGCCATAGTGCCCGTCCCTCACTTCGCATGAGCGGGACCGTCTGCTGCGCTGGGTCGAGGGCCGTGGTCGTGTTCACGACCACGGAGGCGGCCAGGGACCTGGGACAGACACCCTGTGCGTTCATGAGCCGGTCAGCGGCGGCCACATCAAGGCAGGGAAGTCCTCGCCTCGTCACCAGGAGACCTTGGATATCCAGCCGCTGTAAGGCCTGCTGGTACCGGCCGCCTCGTTGGCTTTGGCGGAAGACTCGCTGTTCGTCCTCAACCGGTATCTGAGCCACCTGCGTGAGCTCTCGGAGAAGCCGTGATCGGTATTCGTCGCGGCTGCGCAGGCTGTCGCTGTCGTCCCACCGAACCGCCACCTGCGTACGGACACCGAGATGCTGTGCGGCCCTGTGGGCCAAAAGCGCGGTGAGCAGATGGGTTCGAAGGACGCCGGCGCGGAAGGACGCGTGGTTGGGGGAGATGCCCAGTCGTGTCCGGACTCCCTCGGAGGAAGCCGCGGTGATCGCGGGATGCATGAACCAGGGTTGAAGGTCGGCCATGGATCATCCCCCACCCAACACGCCGCACCACAGGGGCACCGTGGCGACCGTCGGATGCGGGTGCGCGTGGCCGAACCTGCCGCCTTCTCCGAACTCCTCTCCGTGGTCGGCGCAGACCACCACCAGGGGACGCTGTGCATCCAGCCGTGAGAACAGGTCGCCCAAGCGGGTGTCGGCCCATTCCAGGGCGCGCCTCTGCATACCTAGGAGCACTTCGATATCGTCGGCGGTCAGGGCTTTCTCGTCAGAGGCGGCCTGTTGGGAGTCATGCAGCCGGTAGAGGCGTCGGAGGAGCTCTCTGTTCCGGTCAGTGAGGGGACTGGACGGGGTCGTGTAGGGGATGTGTGTGCTGGAGCAGTTGACGAACAGGAAGAACCGTTCGGCCTCCAGACACAGGTCGGCGAGCATCCGGGTGTGGGCCAACGGCAGGTCTTCGCCGCGATCGGCGACACGAGCTTTTGGTATGGCTGGGGCACGGGAGGGCCGACCGAAGTAGTAGAACTCCGGGAACAGCTTCGGCAGGCCGTTGGCCGGGTCCGAGGAGTCGAAGAAGGTGACACCGCCGGCGCCCACTACCCGGTAGCCCTTCTCGCTGTAGTGCGCCATCAAGGTGGGGCCGTCGAAGGGGACGGCGGCGTAGCGTTTCGAAGGTCGGGCAGCGGCCGAACGCCAGACCGCGTCCACGCTGTTCCCGCTGAGTGCGAGGGTCCCTGAGACCGGTCGGGGCAGGAAGCCGTTGAACAGCGCGGCGTGCGCGGGGAGCGTGTAGGTTCCCGGGCTCTCGGCTCGCAATAGCGGGCCGAGCTTCGCCAGGTTCGGGGTGTGTGCGCTCGCCGCGACGTCGTAGCGGCAGGAGTCCAAGGTGACGAGGACGACGCTGCGCTCGGCCAGATCGGTGTCCGGCATCGGCTCACACCTCCAGGACCAGCGACGGGTCGCGGAAGCGGTCGATCGGGGACAGCGCGAGCAGGCGCTCGGAGAGCAGCGGAAGCTCGGCCAGCGTCGCGGCGGTCAGCTCCTCGACGGCATCGCGGTCGAGACGGCTGTCGCGCCGTGCCAGTCGAACGCCCACGAACGACGGGTCGTCCAGGCGGTCGCCGTTGCGCGACACGAGCACGACCTCGTTGGGCACACCGAGCTTGGCGTGGATGCGGTCAGCCAGACGTGCGGCGGCGAGCGTGTACAGCTTCCCGGTGTGGTGCATGGGGTTCTTCCCGGCCAGGGCCTCCACCCCCGCACCGCCGCTGGCGGAGATGACGCCGTTGGCCTTGTTGCCCCGGCCGACGAGCCCGCAGTCGCCCTTGCCCAGGGATGTGCCGAACGGCGCCAGGTAGGCGCTGCCGCCCTGGTCCTTGGTGTTGACGCTCAGCCGTGTGAGCCATGGATGCTGCCGCACGACCGGGTGTTCGTTGATGAAGGCGTCGAGACGGTCGTACGCCTCGGACACCAGGGCCGTGTACTCACGGTGCGAGCCGACCGTTTCCGGATACACCGGAAGGCAGACCGTCGCTTGCAGCACGTCCGCCGCTCTGGTCAACATCACCTTGACGTCGGAACCGAGGCTGTCGAGCCCGTCTTTGAAGGAGGAACCGTTGACGTGGTTCTCCACGTCGATCGCCAGGACGTCCAAGGGATCGGCAGGGGCGTAGGCGCTACAGAAGGCCGTGTCGTTGGCCAGCGCGCCGCCACCCGGAACACGGCACTCTTCGCCAGCGGAGGGACGGTAGAACGAGGCTGGGTGGTCCGCGCCGATACCGGCGGTGTTCTCCACGAAGCTGCGCACGGAACGGACGATGTCCTCACTACCGGTCGCCTGGGTCAGGACGTCCTCGACCGCCGCTCGGAACAGTCCCTCGATCGGGATGGACCGGTCGCCCACTGAGCGCGTCACCTTGCCGAACAGGTACGCGCTGATGGGCTTGTGAACTGTGTAGCGGCCGAAGACGACCTCAGCCTCAGCGCCGACCAGGGCGACCTTGTCCACCCAGTGGTTCGGGACTGCCCCGAACCGGTCGAGTCCGTGGAGTGAGTAGCGGCGGGAGAACTCCTCCGCGATGAGGTCGGCGAGCGAGTCCGGGTGGCCGATGCCCTTGCGTTCGACCACGTTGAAGCCGAAGTCCGTGCTGGGAACGAGGGCTTCGTGGCAGGTTATGCGCATTGACTGCCTCCTCTTTGGTCAAGTCCGTTAACGAGCTTCGAGGGAATACCAGATAAGAGGGATGGCCGGGCCTTCCCCACGGGTGGACGGGGTGTTAGGAAGTTAAGGCCATGTCCTCCGCGTGACCCGGAAAGAAATTCCGGGGTCTCCAGGAAGGGTTCTCATGCCTCCGAGTTCCCCTCAGCTCAGCCCCGGCCAGCGGGTCGCCTGGCACCGGCTCCGGCGCGGCCTCTCCCAAGAAGTGCTGGCAGGTCTGGTCGGGCGAACGGCTGACTGGCTGGGCAAGGTCGAGAACGACCGTGCGCCCTTGGACCGACTCTCGGTGATCAGCTCACTAGCTGATGCCCTCGGCGTTCCTGTTATCGCTCTGATCGGAGACCACACGCACTATGGGCACCACAAGAAAACGGACGTGCATGTCGCTCAGATCCGGTCAGTCTTGATGGATTACCGACAGATCAGCTCGGTTTTCCCGCTCGCCGAGAACAGCAGCGAGCGACCTGATCTGCGCTTTCTTCGCAACGAGGCGGAAACGGTCATGGGCGCCTACCAAGCATCCGACTACAGTCGGGTGTTTCGCAGGCTCCCCGACCTTCTCGCTCGGGCGCAGACCGCGGTGCGTGTCTACGAGGGTGAGCAGAGGCGGCGAGCCGGAGCTCTGCTCGCCTTGGCCTGTCAGGCGTGCGCGATGATCCTCACCAAGGTCGGAGAATCCGATCTGGCCTGGATCGCGACGGAGCGAGGGATGAAGGCGGCCTTCGACTGCGGCGATCTGACTCTGCAGGGATCCCTGATGCGTTCGGGGGTGCACTCCCTCCACTCACGAGGGCAACACGAGACGGCCGTCGCGCTGACAGGGGAAGCCGCTGCGTACCTGCGGCGGGAACAGGGTGGCCGTCCCACCAACGCGCGTCTGCTGTCCGTCTACGGCACCCTGTTGTTGCCTGGAGCCGTGGCCGCAGCGCGCAACGGGGACCGAGCCAGCGCGGTCGAGTACCTGGACGAGGCCGAACGCGTCGCTTCCCGGCTTGGGCGAGACGCCAACCATCTGTGGACGGCGTTCGGTCCGACCAACGTGGTCCTGCACAGAGTGACCGTTGCGGCCAGCCTCGAAGATCCGCGCGCTGTCCTCGAACTGGGGGCTGGTGTCGATACCGCGGCTCTGCCACGGGAGAGGCGGGTACGTCACCTCTTCGACGTGGCCGGAGCGTTCGCGAACGTCAACGAGATCCCGTCAGCCGTTGAGCGCATGCTGGAGGCGGAGAGGCTGGCCGTTTCCCATGTCCACCGGCACGTGATGAGCCATCAGATCGTGGGGCGCATGATGCGGACCAAGACGGGGAGGCGGGATCGGAGGTTGGCGGATTTGGCGCACCGGATGGGGATGTTCTGACGCGGAGGCCGTTAGTGTCGGGACATGGCCTCTGATCCCACAGAATCCTTCTCCCGCCCGAGGGTCGCCGCTGGTGCCCTGTTCTTCAATCACCTCGGGCAGGTGATGATGGTGGTTCCCTCCTACAAGGACTACCTGGACATCCCCGGCGGCTATATCGAGCACGGGGAGACACCGACCCAGGCCGTGGCGCGCGAGGTGAAGGAGGAACTGGGGATCGCTCCACCCATCGGGCGACTTCTGGTTGTGGACTGGGCGCCCAACCCTTCTGAGGGCGACAAGCAGTTGTTCGTCTTCGACGGGGGAGTGCTGGATCAGGGCTGGTTGAACCAGATCACTCTCGATCCGGCCGAGCTGACCGGATACGAGTTCCACGACGTGGCCACGATCGAGGCGGCAACGATCCCCCGGCTCGCGCGCAGGATCGCCCATGGCGCACGCGCACGCCAGGAGAGTACAACTGTCTACCTGGAGAACGGTGAGACCATCTCGTAGGCGTTACTCGCTGGTGAGGTGGAGGGCGCTGACGAAGGCGCTCCACTCGTCCGGGGTGAAGGCGAGTTGGCCGTGTGAGCGGTTCTGGGTGTCGCGCACGTCCGCCCCGGTGCTGTGTTCGCGGACCTCGACGCACTCGTTCGACCCGCCGCTGTAACTGCTCTTGTGCCAGTCACTCATCGTCGATCTTCCTCATTTCATCGCGGATGGCCTGCAAGGTCTCCTGCGGGTCGCGTGCTGCTCCCTGGAGGGCCGTGAACAGCAAGCGGCTACGAAAGATACCAGCGGAGTCAGTGATGATCCGGCCCTCCTCAGCTGATTCCATGTAGACCACTTCCGGTGCGTCAGCGGTCGTGATGATCCGCCGCGGACCCGAGTTCCCCGCGTGGCGAGGCGAGTTCGTCGGAACCATCTGCACGGTCAACCGGTCGCTGTCCACAAGGCTAGCGACGTGAGCGAGCTGTTCCCGCTGGATTTCCGGAGAGCCGTAGCGGCGGGCCAGCACGCTCTGGTCGATGATCAGCCAGAGCGAGGGAAGTTCAGCCTTCGCCATGCGCTCCGCGCGTTCCCGACGCTCCTTGGCCAGAGCCCGAACTTCCCGCCCCGCCAGCCAGGGAGCCCCGTAGCGGATGAGTGCGTGAGCGTACTCCTCTGTCTGCAGGTAGGAGGGAAACACCAACGGCTGGTACTCGAAGAGGGCGTCGGCGGCGTGGGTGCGTTTGGTGACCTCGTGCAGCCACACCTGGCGTCCGGAGCCCGTCAGCTCTTCCCAGAGCTGCTCCAGCCTGCCGTTGCTCTCCAGGACCTCGTCCAGGAACTTGCGTAGCCACGGCCGGGCCGTCGCTCGACCGTTCTCGATGTCGGACACGTGTGAGTCGCTGATCGCCGTTCCTCGCTGGCTGATGCGCCGGGCCAGGGCCTGCTGGGTGAGTTCGGCTTCCCCTCGCAGCCTGCGCAATTCGCGTCCGAAAGCCTTAAGGACACGTTCGTCTGTGTGCATAAGGCCATGTGAGCACAGAGCAACCCATCCCGTGGGGCATTCCACAGAATTCCAGAGCCGTATGGAAGATTCGGGAACTCTCCGCCCAGGCTTCCCGGGGCTAACGTCCTGACCACATCCTTTCGTTACGGGCTCACCCACAGCGACCATGATCCCAGCGAAAGGATCCGGTGGAAATCCATGACTCCGGCCCAGACCTCTCTCGACCTGCCCAGGCGCATTCGTCACACCGACCCCGGCACCAGCGGCCTGGTGTGCGGCTGCGACCTCCACCACGTGAAAGCCGCGCGCCGGTGGGCGATGCAGGCCACCAGGACCACACCCTCGGCCGCCCACCCCTTGTTGGTGTGCCTGGCCGAGCTGCACACCAACGCCCTGCGCCACACCGCCTCGGGGCTCCCGGGCGGCCGGGTACGGATCGAGATCCAACGGCGCCCGCGCCTGTTCCTGCTCCATGTCGGCGACGACGGCCCCAAGCCGGGCGCACAGGTCACCGTGCCCACCGCGCCCACCAAGCGCAACGCAGGGAAGACCGAACCTGTGCTGGCCGAGGGCGGGTACGGCTTGGCGCTGGTGGAGGCCCTGTCCCTGTACTGGGACTTCTCCGGAAACGCGGGAGGCCCGTTGACGGTTCGTGCCGCTTTCGACCGTTCCGGCCGGACCCGCCTGCCGTCGTGAGCCCAAACGCGATGACGTTTCCGGTCGGCAGGTATTGAAGAACTTCGTTCACCCAAGTGAACATCAACCAGCCCGGCGGAAGCGGCGTCCTTTTCCGTAGGGATCGGGATTTTTGTGCCCTTTGTGTGGTGTGGGTGGGAAGCGCAGTTCCGGGTGGTGTACGAACCCGGGGCCAATGACACCCACCCT
This sequence comes from Nocardiopsis sp. TRM 82005, assembly GCF_056312425.1. Classification (NCBI taxonomy): domain Bacteria; kingdom Bacillati; phylum Actinomycetota; class Actinomycetes; order Streptosporangiales; family Nocardiopsidaceae; genus Nocardiopsis; species Nocardiopsis sp. TRM 82005. The sequence continues at coordinate 143,987 of NZ_JBWDTQ010000010.1, read as the reverse complement.
CCCCACACAGTCAAAGACAGAAGAAGTGGAGGCGCCCCGGCCCGGTGTTCGCGGCACCAGGCCAGGGCTGAATCCCCACCTGAGATAGCAGGAGGAGATCGTGGAAAAGCCTAGCGGTCGGCACCGCAAACCCGTCCGAGGGTGGGCCCAGCAGGTGCGGTGGCTGTTCGGCGCGGTACTCACCGCGCTGCTGTGCAGTTCCGTGGACGTGCGCCAGGAACGGTGCCCGCTGCTGCCACCTCACCGGGGCGTGCTGGACCAGGGGAGGCCTTCACCCCGAAGCAGGCCCGTAGCGGCCCCGGGGAAGAGGACACGGTCGACAGGTGCTTCCTTCGGTGCCCCGCAGGCACGCCCGGTTCCGGGGCCGGTGCGGGTGCCGCGTCCCCGTCGCCCTCACCCCTCCGAGCAGGGGTGGTGTGTTGATGACGACGGAGTGCGCGGAGTACGCCCCTACCTGTTCCGCCACCCGGGCGGAGGACCTGACCGTCGGCAGCAGGTTGCGGTCTCGACCGGCCCGGGGGAGTTCGATGAGCTGGCCGGCCTGGTGAGGACCTGGCTGGACACACGTCGCTGATCAACCCGCTTTCATCTCGGGGCGGTGCCACTTGTGTGGTGCCGCCCCACGCGCGTTGGCGGGGGTTGGTGCGTCCACTGAACCCGCTCTGAACCCCTTCTGAACCCGCAGTGAACCCATCCTTCGAGGCTGAACACAGGGACCCACGAGGGAAGAATTCCCCCGCCGGTGTCGCATCCGGGCCTTCAGCTGGCTTCTTGAGGGAGTCAAAAGCACAGGACCGCGATGGCCCCGGGAGGGTACGCGTGAGCGACTACAAGAAGACACTGATCCGCCTGGCACCCCGGATCACCAGTCGAGACCGCCAGATTCTGGCCGGACTCTGGGAACACCGGGTGATGACCACCCACCACCTGCACCACATCTACTTCCCCGACGCCGGACCACGCCGCGCCCGCTCCCGCCTGCTCACCCTGCACCGCTACGGGGTCCTCAACCGCTTCCGCCGCCACGCCCACGACCGCAATGCCCCCGACCACTGGGTCCTGTCCCCCACCGGCGCGGTTCTGGTCGCCCTGCACCAGGGCAGGGAACCCGACGCGCTGAAGTTTCGCGCCGATCGTGCTCTGGCCGTGGCGCACTCACCCCAGCTGGACCACATGCTGGGCCTGGCCCAGACTCGGGTGGACTTCCTGCGCAGCGCCCGCCAGTGCGGCGCCGAGGTGGAGCAGTGGCTCGGTGAACGCGAGTGTGAACGCCGCTACGGCTACGACGTGCGCCCTGACGCCCGGGTGAGTTGGCACCAGGGTGGGGTGCGTCTGCGGGCGTTCGTGGAGTACGACACCGGCACTGAGTCCCTGACCCAGCTCAAGAACAAGATGTATGGCTACAAACGCCTGACCCGGTACCGCACCCCTGCCGCGGTGGTGCTGTTCGTCGTCCACTCCACAGAGCGCGAGCACAACGCGGCGCAGAAGCTGGCCGGGGACTGCACCGACCGCATCGGGGTGTACCTGACCACCCACCGCCACCTGGTGAGGCCGGGAGCGGGCGCACTGATCTGGCGTTCGGCCGCTGACCCCCACCCCGTCTCCCTGCACCAGATCGCTGACCTCTACCGCACGGTCGAGGAAGGCGAGTGGTGAGCCCTGAGGGTGCGGTGAACCCCGAGGGCCAACGGGGGGCCGGTGACTGGGCCGGTGTCTACTCCGCCCGGGCGTCCGCGTGGTGCTCCGGCCTTGGGTGGACCACCCCTGAGAACAGTCACAGTGCAGGTCGCGCGGGCTTTTGGGTGGTCCACCGGCCGCCCCGGCTGTCTACCCAAGGAGGTAGTCCTCTTCACGTGGGGCGGCGGCGCCCCGGGGTGTGCGGGGGCGTGAACGCCCCCGCACACCCTCATCAGCAGCCCGTCATCATCCGAGACGGTCTGCTCTTTCCGCTCTTCTGTGGAAGCTCTTCCTGTCTCTCAGCACTGGTCTTCGGCCTTCTCGCACCTGCTCTGTGGTGGTGGCGTGGCGCGGTCAAGATCAGCCAGCCGGCCGAGGAGGACGGCGGCGCGCCGGTCCTTCTCGCGCGCCGACCTCACAGGTGGTCGGTGTCTGCTTCACGTCCGGTCGGGCGAGTGGAGGAGCGCGGCTTCGTGGCCGCGAATCGAATGTCGCATCCGTGAGGACGGACGTCTTCTTAAGGGTTCATCAGGGCGAGAACACCAGAGCGGCAGGGCGAGGTCGACCGTCGTGCGGCGGTGTTCAGTGCGAATCGTGGCCGATCACGAAAGGGCGGACATGGGGGACATTCGACGACGGATACCGCTGAGGGAGCGGGAGCCGTTGGTGGGCGACGTGGCGGCCCGAACCCGGGGGCTGCACCCCACGGGCCGGAATGGTGTGCCGGGCGCGGACAACCCGTCTGACGGCCCCACAGGGCCCGATACCGCCCGTACCGCTGGGGGCGACGATAGGGGCGGGTCCGGTGGGTGGCAGGCGCATGCGGCCTGTCGGGGCCAGGACCCGGATCTGTGGTTTCCGCACCAGGGCGGGTCGGTGCGCGACGCCAAGCGTGTGTGCCGTGTGTGTCCGGTGCAGATCAACTGCCTGGCCGAGGCGATGAAGCGCGGCGAACTCTACGGGGTGTGGGGCGGGGCCTCCGAGGACGAGCGCCGCCAGTTCCGCGCTGCTCTGCGGGACGAGCGTGGGGGAGGTGTACATGGCGCGGACCGGGCGGCCTGACAACGGCGGCGATGGGGAGGTGCCGGAGCGGTTGTTGACGATTCCCGAGGTGGCGCGAGTGCTGGCGGTGCCGGAGTCGTGGCTGCGTGAACGGGTTCGGTTGCGGCGGGTGCCGCACCGCAGACTCGGCAAGCACGTCCGCTTCAGCGTCGCCGACCTAGAGCAGATCGTGGAGCGGGTCGCCCAACAGGTGGCTCCCGGACGGCGGGGCGCCCACGCCCACGGGTGGCCGCGCACCCGGTAGGCGAGGAGCCCAAGTAAGCCGGTGGGGCGGGGGTGCTCACCCGCCCCACCGGCATACCCGGGACCTGGAGTGGCTCTAGGAGATCAGGCGCAGGCGCTGCTCATCGCCGGGGTCGGCCCAGGGCCCCGTGCCGCTGGGCGGGCCGTCGATGGCCTCGATCATGGTGTCGTCGATGTCGGTGACCAGGTGCCCGTACCGGTCCATGGTCGTGGTGATCGAGGTGTGGCCCAGGCGGCGCTGGATCTTGAACACGTGCACGTCCTTCTCGATCAGCCATGCCACGTGGGTGTGGCGCAGGTCGTGGATGCGCGGCTTCTTGCCGAGCCCGCGCCGCTGGGCCTCCTTGACGCCGGGTGCCCACCTGCGCCCGTAGAAGGAGGAGTACCGCCACCAGGACCCCCGGTCGGTGGTGAACACGAACTCCTCCGGACCCTTGCCCTCCAACCGTGGCCGCAGGAGGTCGATGGTGCGCGGTGAGAGCGGGATGCGCCTGCGCGAGCTGCGGGTCTTGGGAGCACCGAGCCGGAAGGTGTTGTCGGGGCAGCGCTTCCACGCCCGCCGCACGTCCAGGTGCCCCCGTGTGAGCGGTTGTCCATCGGAGCCGATGGCGGAGGTGAGGGTGATGTCGCGGACTTGGAGGGCGGTGAGTTCGCTGTAGCGCATTCCGGTGCGCACGAACACCTCGACCATGTCGCGTACGTCCTCGGCCATGGAGTCGCGCAGCAGGGTGAACTCCTCCCGGGTCAGGAAGCACATGTCATGATCGCCCTCGCCGTCGTCGACGCGGGGCAGGCGGGTGCGTGAGGCCGGGTTGGAGGGCCGTAGCGGTGGGTCCTCGCGTCCGGCGGCCTCGCAGACGGTGAACAGCAGCCCGTGCAGGTTGTGGATGGACTTGGGGGAGAGGGGTTTGCGCAGCCACCCCGGTTCCTTCTTCCGGCCCCGGCTGGGTGGGCTGGTCCTGTGCGAGGTGGCGGGGTCGGGGACGCCGGTGCGCAGATGGTTGATCCAGGTGCGTACGTCCTTGGGTTTGAGCTGGGCGGGGTCGCGCAGGTTCACCTTCCCGAAGCGGGGGATCAGGTGGATGTCCAGGTCGCGGTGGTAGTCGGCGCGGGTGCGTTCGGCGATGCCGGTCATGGAGTCGACGAGGTCGCGGGCGTAGTCGGCGAACAGCACCGGCTCGGCCTCGGGTTCGTCCTCTTCCTCGGTCTTGACCCATCCGTGCCCGGGGGCCCACCCCGGGGCCCAGCCCTGGCGGCGGATCCAGTTCTCGGGCCACTGGTGTCCGGCTGCTTCGACGTGGAGTTTGAAGGTGTGGGCGTCGGCGTGGGTGCCGAAGGGTTCGGACTGGGGCGCGCCGGTGCGGGTGCCGCCGAGCCGCCATTTCACCCAGTAGCGGGTGCGCCCGTCGGCCAGTGTGCGCTGGTTGATGGTTGCCATGCGTGGACCATCGCTTGGGTGTGGGCGGAAGCGAAGGGAATCGGGGAAGGTTCTCGAAGATCTTCGCGCAGGCCAGCAGGGGTGTCAGGACTATCCGCTGATGCCGTGGATGCGGGGGTTCGTCACCGGCCCGGGATCGGGTTCGTGCAACCGGGTGCACCCCCGACCGTGGGTGAGTGACGGGATGGGCGGTGCGCACTCGGCGGGTACATTTTCGCCGCCGTGCACCCGCCGGTGCACCCCCGGACGCGCGAAAGCCCCTGACCACTTTGCGTTTCCGCTGGTCAGGGGCTTTCGCCTCTGGGGTGAGTGACGGGACTTGAACCCGCGACTTCTTGGACCACAACCAAGTGCTCTACCGGCTGAGCTACACCCACCACGTTCGCCTGGCCTTGCGGCCCTGCGTACGTCTAAAGCTTAGCGGACTCAGAGGAGTGCTTCGATCAGTTTTCGGCCGCGTCGCTCTTGTTGTTCTTGTCGCGGGCCTGTTTCCCGGTGCCTCCGGCGGCCACGTCGGCGGCGATGACACGGGCCTCGGACGAGCTCGGCCCGGGCTCGGGGACGAAGGCCGCGGCACGGTAATACCGCAGTTCACGGATGCTTTCGGTGATGTCGGCCAGCGCCCTGTGCCCGCCGTTCTTCTCCGGGCTCGCGTAGTACACGCGCGGGTACCAGCGGCGCAGGAGCTCCTTGATGGAGGACACGTCCACCATCCGGTAGTGCAGAAACTCGTCGATGCGTTTCATGTCACGTGCCAGGAACGTGCGGTCGGTGGAGATCGAGTTCCCGCACAGCGGGGCCTTGCGCGGCTCGGTCACGTACCCGCGGATGTGCTCCAGGACCAGGTCCTCGGCCTCCTGGAGGCTCACACCCTTGTCCAGCTCCTCCAGCAGGCCGGAGGAGGTGTGCATGTTGCGCACGAAGTCGCCCATGCGGTCCAGCGCGGCCTGCGGAGGTTTGATCACGACGTCCACACCCTCGTCGAGGATGTTGAGCTCCCCGTCGGTGATCAGACAGGCCACCTCGATCAGCGCGTCGCTCTCGAAGTCCAAGCCGGTCATCTCGCAGTCGATCCACACCAAACTGTCATTCATACCGGTCAGCTTAGGGGCTCGTGAGAGGCGGTGGGGATGGCGAAGGGGCGGCCGGACCGCTGTCCGACCGCCCCTCGGGGTTCGGGTCAGTCCCAGACCCAGTCGTCCGAGACGCCGGGCGGCTCACCCACGTTGAAGATGTCGTACATCCAGTCCCACACGTCCCAGAACTGGAGGTAGGCCAGCAGCACGCCCACGAGCACGATCAGGATGAGGAAGAAACAGCCGCAGCCGCATCCCCTGCGCTTCTTCTTGGGCTGCTCTGGGGGACGCCGCTGGTAGGGCTGCCCGCCCGGGGGATGCCCGCCGGGGTGCTGGCCCCCCGGCCCAGGCGGTCCCCACTGGGGGTGCTGGGGGCCGCCGGGGTACCCACCCATCGGCGGCTGCCCGCCGGGGCCGCCCGGACCGCCGGCCATCGGACCGGGGGTCGGCGGGAACCCCGGCGGCGGACCGGGGCGTCCCATCTGCTGCGGAGGCGGCCCGTGCGGGCCCTGCGGCGGACGAGCCGGCGTGTTCGGGCGGCCCATCTGCTGCGGGGACGGATACCCGGGCGGCGGGTAACCGCCCTGCTGGTGCGGTGGGGGCTGGTACGGCGGGGGCTGCTGGTAGCCCGGCTGGGGGCCGGACGGCGGACGCTGCGGTCCTGGCTGCCGCTGGGGTGAGAACGCCTCCCGCTGGGGCCCGGAGGGGGCCGCGGGCGGGGCGGGGTGCCCGTGCTGCGGCCCGGAGGGCTGCACGCCGGGAGGCTGAGCACCGGGAGGCTGCTGGGCGGGCGCCTGGCCGCCGGAGGGCTGCTGTCCGGGGTTCTCCTGCCCGGGGGCGTGCGGCCCCGAAGCCTGCTGCCCGGGAGCCTCCGGCCCGGAGGACTGCTGTCCGGACCCGGGAGGGGTCCATGGGGCACCCGGGTCGGCCTCGCCCGGAGCGTCGGCGGCGGCGCTCTGAGCCTGCCCGGCCGGATTCCGGGCCTGTTCCTCGGCGCGGCGCTTGGCCTCTTCCTGGAGTTCGGCCTCCTTGCGCAGGCGCTCCTCCTCGCGGCGCTTGGCGGCCTCCTCCTCAGCCTGGCGGCGCTGTTCCTTGCGCTCCTCGGACAGGTCGGCCCACCCCTCCTTGAGGTTGCCGAGGAACTTGTTGAACTTGCCGCCCCTCTTGTCGTCCCCTTCGCCCGTACCGCCCGGGAGCGCCGGGTCGTTGGGGTCGAAGACCGCGGTGCTGGGAGCGCCGTTGCCCGGGAGCGCCGGGTCGTTGGGGTCGAAGACCGCGGTGCCGGGGGCCCCGCCGCCCGAGGGCTCGAACACGGCCGTGCGCGGTGCGTCCCCGCCGGTGCCGTCACCGGTCAGGTCCGCGGTGGGGAGCTCGTCGCCGCTGAGGTCGGCGGTGGGCTCCTCGTCCTCGCCGTCTCCGGGCAGGACGGAGGGGCTGACCCGCATGGTCGCGCCCGTATCGTCCGCGTCGGCGGCCGGTCCCCGGCGGTCCGGGACGTCGGCCGGGTCGACCCGCGTGGTGGCGCCCGTACCGCTCAGGTCGGCGGTGGGTTCCTCGTCCTCGGCGGAGCCCTGCGCCCACGAGGGGTTGATGCGCATGGTGCTGGGTTCGTCGTCGATGGGGGCCTGGGGGGCCTGGGGGGACGGCGGGGTTGTGTCCTGCTGGGGGGAGCCCTGTGCCCATGAGGGGTTGATGCGCACGGTGCTGGGTTCGTCGTCGATCGGCTCGGGCATCGAGGAGGATCCCAGGCGTACCGTGCCGGCCTCGTCCTCGTCGGAGGGGGAGGCCCTCTGTCCGGAGCCGCCCAGATAAGTGGTGGCGGCCTCCTCGTCCTCGGAGTCGCCCGTACCGCCTTGGAGTTCGCTCAGGGAACGGGTGTGCCGTGTCCACTCGTCGCCGTTCCACCATCTGAGCGTCTGCGCGTCGCCCTGCGGGTCCGCGTACCAACCCGGCTCGATAGATCCACCCATGGGCGACAGACTAAGGGGTTGCGGGTCGGCGATGAACCAGCGGTGCCCGATTCATCCTGTTCGCAAGATTCGTGGCTTTTTTCTCTTGTTGTACCGTACTCACGTGATCGCTCAGGGTCGTGGCTCCGAACGGACACGCGGACCGTGGGGAGCTCCGTCCCCGGAGGAGCCGGCGGCCAGCAAACGGGCGGTGTCCAGCCTTCCCGGACCCTTGGCGAAGGATCCCGGCACCTGGTCGTGGCCGAAGTGGCCGCCGCGGGACCACAGGCGCGCCGCTTCCGCGGCCCTCCCCCCTTCCCCGCCAGGAAGGCCCGCGGGCCAGGTCCGCTCCACCCCCCACGAGTCCAGCCACTCCAGGATCGGGGCCAGTCCACGCATCGGGCCGTCGGTGAAGGGCGCTTCCCGGGAGGAGACCACCGTTACCACCAGGCACACCCGTCCCTCGTGCCCGTGGTCGAGGTGCAGCTCGTACTGGTGGGTGCTGCCCAGCGCCAGCCGCCCGCGACGGGTGGCCGCCAGGGTCTGGACCACGTCACCGGTCAGCGGGTTCCAGACCAGGTGCGTCGTGGCCCCCTCGTCCACCAGCCGCCGGGCCTCCTCACGCGCGGACCAGGCCCCGGGGTCCGACTCCGTCACCGTCCACACGGCGCGCGGGGCGCCGATCCCGGGGGGTGTCCGGGCGCTCGCGCCATCGAGCCTCTCGATGCCGGGCATCCACGCCTCCGCCATGGCCTTCCCCAATCCGGTCGTCGTGTGTCGGGCCCGGCGCGCGAGGAGGCCCGAAGGTGCGGGTCCCGTTCCCCGAACGCACGGCGCTCCGGCGGGGGCGGTCGCCGGAACGGTCCCCGGTCCCTCTCTGAGTACGCCAACACGGGGGAGAAGTCCATAGCCCCTCCGCCGAAGGACAGGGACATGTCACCCCCAGTTCCGTCCGGCGCTCCGTACCGCGGACACGCCGTGTCCGCGCGGTGGGAGGCCGGCGCCCGGCACGGCGGCGTCGCGCGCGGAGGGGGAGGAGCCGCGGCGACCGCGCCCCGGCACGGGTCCGGGCCGCGGCGCCACGCGCCACGGCCCGGACGCCGCTGGGGAACCGTCTCCTACTCGGGGTCCTCCTCGGAGATCCGCAGGGAGAACGCCTGGAGGAAGATGTCACCGATCTCGGTGGGGTCCTCCGTCATGTAGGCGGCGCCGCCGGTGGCCGCGGCGATCTCCTGGAGCGGCTCCAGGTTCTGCACGTCCGGTCCGAACGCGATCGTGATGATCGGGATCGGCCGGGACGGGCTCGCCATGTCGTTGATCTGGGACAGCAGCTCGTCCAGCTCCAGGCCGCCGGGGTTGTCGTTGTCCCCGTCGGTGAGCATGAGGATGACGTTGGTCCGGTCCGACCGGTAGGTGCTCGACATCTCCTGGTAGGCGGCCAGGTAGGTCTCGTAGAGCGCCGTGTCGCCCTGGGGCAACGGTTGGAGCGAGGCCAGCGCGTTCGTCATGGCCTCTCTGTGCGCGGTGCCGTCGTCAGTGGTCGCCTGGAGCTCGCGGATCGGCGTGATCTCCTGGTAGTGCAGGTCGTCGTTGACGTTGGTGGAGAACTCCCACAGACCCAGCTCCGAGCTGGGCGTGAACATTTGCAGCCCCTCCGTGGCGGCTGCGCTGGTCACCTGCATGCGGGTCATGCCGGTTCCGGGCACCTCGGCCATCATCGATCCGGAGATGTCCACGATCGAGAGCACCCGGGAGTCCATCTTGAGCTGGTTCCAGGAGCGGATCAGATCGTTGATCGAGCTGTCGGACGGAGTGGGCGACTCGGTGGGCGCCTCCTTCGTGAAGCCGACCTCCTCGGTGAGCACGGACGTGTCGATCTCGCCCTCGGGGCCGCGGAAGCCCTGTTCGAGGAGGCGTGCCCGGGCGTCGTCGCCGCGTACCTCCGCGCGAAACTCCTCGGCGGCACGGGTGATGTCGCTCTCCTCGCTGCGCACGAGGTAGGGGTAGTCGAGGTAGTAGGTGTCGCCCTCCAGGTAACTGGCCTGGGCGGTGGCGTCCGCGTGCGCGGAGTTGTAGCGCCACACGGCCTGCTCCGACATCACCATCATCGGAGGGGCGTCGGCGCCGCCGCCGCTGAGGGCGAGGAAGGCGGCGTCCTCGTCGGAGGACGCGCCCTGGTGCAGGGACTGTAGCGCGGCGGTCATGTACGTGTTGAAGGTCTCGGCGTCGGGGGTGGACTCCTCCAACGCGTCATGCAGCAGGTGGAGGGTGCCCAGGCCGGTGGCGCTGCGCGCGGGATCGACCACGCGGACGGCGTGGCCGGGCTCCTCCCCGGGCGCGGAGGTGGGGATGAGGTCCTGCCATGTGCCGGGATCCCCGCCCTCGTCGGCGAACTCGGCGAGCTCGGACAGGACCAGCGGCGAGCGGGCCACGGAGGTTCCGGTCTCGGTGACGACGGCGTCGCCCGCCTGGCTCTGCACCAGGCGCGGCCACATCGAGGAGTCCGGGATCCACACGTCGGATTCGGTGTCGCCCATGGTGGCCCCCGAGCCGGTGATGCCGAAGGCGACGTTGGCGGAGTCGACCTGGCGCACGTTCACGTGCACGCAGCGCCCGTCCACCTGGTGTTCCTCGGCGTTGAAGCCCGAGGCGACATCGTCCAGGGCCGGGGCCAGTTCGGGGCTGACCGCGACGTCCAGCGGGATGTCGGAGCCGCCGCAGCCGTCGGACTGGCCGAACATGTAGACGCCCCCCGCGGCCAGGCCGAGCACGATCACCAGTGCCGCGGCGAGGGCGGCGAAGGCGCCGCCGCGGCCGCGGCGGCGATTGGTACGGCGGGAGGGTTCTTCTGCGTATCTTCCGCGGTGACGTCCCACAGCTTTCCTCACGGGGTGGTGTACGGACGGGTGTCGTACAGGGGGGATGTGTTGGTGCGGGGCGGGTGGCGCGGGAGAGCCGCGCGCACTGGTCCGGGGGCGGACCGACCACACGTGTTACTGGTGGGAAACGGTACTCAACGGTTCATGCTGAGAGAATGCCGGGTGAACCGGACATGCGTCGGCGAAACCGGAGGGGTGCCGAGGCGAACCTGAGCACAGCGCCGGTTACCTCGGGAAATTTGGTCTGTTCCGGGCGTTCCTGCTTTTCAGAAGTAGCCGGACCGAAATTTGATTCTGATATCCAATCGAGACCGTCCCGCGTCGGGGTCGGAGCTGGTCCGGCCAACCTAGTTGTCGCACTCGGGCACACACAGCCGCCGCGAGATCGAGCTGAGGAAGATGTCGCCGATCTCGTCGGGATCCTCGGTCACGAACAGCGATCCGCTGGTGGCCGCCGCGATCTGGCGCAGCTCGTCCTCCTCCGCCTGGGCACCGAAGGCGATGATGAACGTGCTGACCGGACGCTGGGGGTCGAAGCGGTCCTGCAACGCCGCCACCAGCTCCTCGTGGGAGATGTCGCTGGATCCCTCGTCCTGTCCGGCGGTGAGCAGGATGACGCTGTTGATCTTGTCCTCGTGGTAGTCGTCCCGCACCTCGTCGTAGGCGGCCAGGATGTTGTCGTACAGGCGGGAGCCGCCGCCCCGTACTCCGATCTCCTCGGCCACGTCGACGAGCTCCTGCCTGCGGGTGGCCTCTCCGTCCCCGTCGGTCGCGCCCAGCTGGTGCATGTCCGCCGCCTCGTCGCGGCCGCTCCCGTCGTACTCGTCCGACATCAGCCACAGGCCCATGTCGGTCTTGTCGGGGAACAGCGTCAGACCCGTGAGCGCCGCCTGCTGGGCGACCTCCATCCGGGTCCGGTCTCCGTCGAGGTCCTCCGCCATGTTCGCGGAGGTGTCGGCGAGCACCAGGGTGCGGCTGGGCATCGACAGCCGGTTCCAGTCGGTGACCGACGCCAGCAGGGCGTCCCCCGTCAGGTCCCCGTGGGTGGGCGGCTCCTCGGCGATCAGGCCGGGCTGGTCGGCGAGGGACGGTGACGCGGTGCCGTTGGGATCGCGAAAGCCCAGCTCCCGCAGGCGTGAGCGGTAGGAGTCCTGGCGCAGTACCTCGTGCAGGTCGGCTGCGGCCGACCGCAGCGAGGCCACGTCGGTGGTGGTGACGTAGGGGTAGTCGAGGCTGACGGTGCCCTCCACGGGGTAGTGGGCGTCGAGCCGGGGCGCGGACGGGGCGCGGCTGCCGTTGTAGGACACCACGGCCTGCTCGGGGACGACGACCACCGGGTCGACACGCTCCTCGGCGGCGGCCGAGCCGGTGTGGAAGGTGCCGAGGTCGATCTCGCCGAACGCGCTGTCGAGCTGCACGTCGCGGACGAAGTCGGTCATGGCGGTGTCGGCCTCGTCGCCGCTGCCCAGGTGGCGCCGGACGGCGTGCATGACGGTCATGCCGTCGACGCCGCGGTTGGGGTCGACCATGACCAGCGGGCGCTCGGGCTCGCGTTCGCCGGGCAGGACCAGCGTCCAGCTGGTGTCGTCGGGGGCCGGCATGCCCTCGGTGCCCTCCGGGGCGGCCAGTACCACCGGTGAGCTGGCCAGGGACGGCGGGTCGGTCCCGATGCCGTGCGTACCGCCCTCCGAAACACGGGCCAGCTCGACCCAGGCCGAGGACTCGGGCACCCACACGTGCGGCGCGATGGTGGAGTCCCCGGAACGGCCGCCGGACAGGGCGGTCATGATGCGGTGCGGCGCGATCTCGTCCACCTGCGCGTACACGCACTCGTCGCCGTAGCCGGGATGGTCGTCGTTGAACTCGTTGGCGGCCTCGCGCAGCACGGGCGCCAGGCTCTGGGTCGCCGACACGCGCAGGTACCGGGTCTCGCCGCAGTCGAACACGTCCAGGCCGACTGGAACCGCGACCGCGGCGACGGCGACGAGCGCGACGACGGCCGCGGTGATGCCCAGTGGTGACCCGAGCGTCCTGCGGGTGGTCGTGGCGGTCGGTGAGGCGAGTCGGTGGCGTCCACTGGACACGGGCACTCCGGGGGGCGTATCTGTGTCCGGCTTCCGTCCGGTGGCCGCCCGGAAGCCGGTGGTGCACGGGGTGGCCTCGAAGAGTGATATCCCGCACACGCGGCAGGGAAGGCGAGAACCGACACGCGCCCGGCGGTGTCACACGAAGTGGAGGGTGAACCACCACATCATGAGGCGCGAACGGTTCCTGTGCAGGACCTTACTCGTTGGTAACGCGCCAGCGGAAGGGCTGTCCCCGCCCCGCGGAGCGGTTCCTGGCGGCCTGAACGGAGTGATCGCTTTGTTACGGTGCACATCGGGGAGCGCCCGGGGCTCCCCGCTAGGCTGTTGCCTCCGCGTCCGCACCCGGCCTCCATTCCCCGGCTGACGCCCCGTAACACCGACCCCCGAGGGTTTTTGGCATGTCCCCATCTCATCGTGACCACCGGAGCCGCGGCACGCTCGGCACCGTTCTGCTCGCCGGCGCCTGCTGTGTCGGGGCGGCCGCCTACGGGGTGATCGTCGGTCCCTCGATGATGCCGCCGCAGGACGTGCAGACCGCCACCGCGATGAACACCCAGGTGGGCCCGGACACGGAGGAGGCCGAGGAGGTCGGGGAGAAGGGGCCGGTCGGGCACCTACAGATCCAGGTGAGCGATCGCGGCCGGGCCTGGGTGCAGACACTGATATGCACCGGGGACCTGGAGGAGGACTCCGCCGTCTGCGCCGAACTGGCACAGGCCGCCGAGGAGTTCCACGAGGGAGCCGGCGGACCGGTCGACGACGAGGACGCCGATCCGACGGAGGCCGCGGACCCGGGCGGCGACCAGCTGTTCACCGAGGTGCGTGACGGAACCGTGTGCACCGACGAGGTGTACGGCCCCCAGGAGGCCACCATCGTGGGCACCTGGGAAGGCCAGGAGATCGATACGACCCTCACCCGTAAGGGCTCCTGCGAGGAGGCGCGCTGGCAGCGCCTGCGCCCGCTCACCGACCAGATCAGCTGACTCCCGCACCTTCCGGACGGGGGATAATCGTCCTCCATGGACGTCATCAAGGTCAGTGACCCCGCGGACCCGCGCCTGGCCGACTACACACGCCTGCGCGACGTGAACCTGCGCCGCCACCTGGAAGCCGAGCACGGACTGTTCATGGCCGAGGGTGACAAGGTGATCCGTCGGGCCGTCGCGGCCGGGTTCGCGCCTCGCAGCTTCCTGCTCACCGAGCGCCGTGCCGAGGCCCTCGACGACGTGGTCGCCGCCTCCGACGCGCCGCTGTACGTGGTCAGCGAGGACACCGCCCAGCGGCTCGTCGGCTTCAACCTGCACCGCGGCGCGCTGGCCGCCTTCCACCGCCGGGCTCTGCCCCCGCTCGGGGACGTCCTGGCCGGAGCGCGCACCATCGTCGTCCTGGAGGACCTGGTGGACCACACCAACGTGGGCGCCATCTTCCGCAGCGCGGCCGGACTGGGGGTGGACGCGATCGTGCTCGCGCCCCGCTGTGCCGATCCCCTCTACCGGCGGGCGGTCAAGGTGTCCATGGGGGCGGTGTTCACCCTCCCGTACACCCGCATGGACGATTGGCACGGCGGTCTGGACACCCTGCGCGAGGCCGGGTTCCACCTCATGGCGCTCACCCCCGGCGAGGGCTCCCTGCCCATGCGCGACGCCATGGCCGCTCTCGGCCCCGATGACCGGGTCGGGCTCCTGCTCGGGACCGAGGGCGACGGCCTGTCCTCCCGCTGGCTGGAGCGGGCCACCGCCCGGGTGCACATCCCCATGGCCGACCGCGAGGTCGACTCCCTCAACGTCACCGCCGCGGCTGCCATCGCCTGCTACGAGCTGGCCCGCGCAGCGGGGTGAACCCGGAGCTGGGCCGTTCGCTCGTGCGGTGACCGGGAACGTTGCAACAGACACTAGGAACCACCCCGCCGACAATGCCGGTACGGGCAAGATCATCGCCGTCGGGGCGTCCCGCTAGGGTGGCGCCTGAGACGGACCGAGGGGAAGGAAGCGGCAAATGGGCGGCCGAGCGCTGGTGCAGTGGGAGCAGAACAGGGACAACGCCCCGGACTCCCTGAAGGCGGACCTCTACCCCGGAGGGCCCGCTCCCGCCAGCGGCCTGGACGAGGTGGCCTTCTACCAGGTGCCCTACACCCCCTCCACCCAGAGCGCCGACGAGCGACTCGACATGATCGCGCGGATGCCGTCCCTGAAGGTGGTCCAGCTCCTCTCCGCCGGGTACGAGCACGTGCTCCCGCTGGTACCGGAGCGCGTGACCCTGTGCAACGGGCGCGGGCTCCACGACGCCAGTACCGCCGAGCACGCCCTCTCGCTCATCCTGGCCGCCCAGCGGGACCTGCCCCGGTGGGCGATCGCGCAGAAGGAGCACCGGTGGGACACGGCCCAGCTGCGCTCCCTGGCCGACTGCCGAGTGATGATCGTCGGTTACGGCAGCATCGGCCAGGCCATCGAGAGCCGCCTGCGGCCCTTCGAGACCGAGGTCGTGCGCGTGGCCAGCCGAGCCCGCACGGACGTGCACGGCATCGACGAACTGCACGCCCTGCTGCCCGAAACCGACATCGTCGTGCTGGTCACCCCGCTCACCGAGCTCACCCGCGGCCTGTTCGGCGCCCCCGAGCTCGCCTTGCTGCGCGACGACGCGCTCGTGGTGAACGTGGGCCGCGGACCGGTACTGGACACCCGCGCCCTGCTGGCCGAGAACGGCCGCGTGCGGGCCGCGCTCGATGTCACCGACCCCGAGCCCCTGCCGGAGGACCACCAGCTGTGGAGCGCCCCCGGTGTGTTCGTCACCCCGCACGTCGCGGGCGGGGCGGCCGCGTTCTACCCGCGCGCCCGGGCCTTCCTGGACGCCCAACTCGCCCGCTGGGCAGCCGGGGAGGAACTGGCCAACGTGGTCCGCCCCGGCGCCCGGTAGGGAGTGCCCGTTCCTCTTCGGGGCTCCGCTCCGCCCCTCCCCATGGCGTGTGTGAGCCGTCCTGTCGGTGGTGGGGAACATACTGGGCACATGTTGCGGATCGCGGTGGCCTCCGACGGCGAGGGCGGCGGCTGGCTCCAGGAACTGGACGAGAGCCCCGGCCCGGTCCGCCGCGTGGCCGACCTCGCCGCCGCGGTACGCGAGGCCGAGCACGCCCGTCCCGAACCGCCCCGATGGGTGTGGTCGGCCGGCGAGGACGTCTACCCCGACCTCGTCCGCGCCGGGGTGAGGGTCTCGCGCTGCCACGACACCGCCCTGACCGAGGCCCTGCTCCTGGGCCACCACGCCCGCCACGGCGAGGCCTCCTCCCTGGGAGCCGCCTGGGCCCGTCTGCACGGGCTCCCCGTCCCCGACGACCCCGCCCGCCCCCTCGGGGAGGGCACCACCGCCCAGCCCGCCCTCTTCGAGGCGGACCGCTCCACCCTCCCCCCGGGCACCGACCGGATCGCCGCCCTGGCCGAGGTCCACACCGACCAGCTTCGCCGTGTCGCCGAACTCCCCGAACCCGGACGCATGCGCCTGCTCGCGGCCGTGGAGTCAGCCGGCGGACTCGCCGCCGCGGAGATGAGCCACGACGGCCTGCCCTGGCGTCCCGACGTCCACGACGAGATCCTCACCGAACTCCTCGGCCCCCGGCCACCGTCCGGACAACGTCCGCAGGTGCTCGCCGACCTCGTCACACGCATCAGTGAGGCCGTCGGCCGCGAGGTCAACCCCGACTCGCCCGCGCAGATCCTCAGGGCGATGGCGTGGATCGGCCACCCCGTCGAGTCCACCCGCTCCTGGGTCCTGGAGGGGGTCGACCACCCCGTCGTCCCGCTCCTCCTGCGCTACAAGGAGCTGGCCCGCCTGCACTCGGCCAACGGCTGGGCGTGGCTGGAGACCTGGGTGCGTGAGCGTCCCGGAACCGACGGCCGACGCCTGGGCCGCTTCCGGCCCGACTACGTGGCAGGCGGAGTCGTCTCCGGCCGCTGGGCCACCCGGGGCGGTGGCGCCCTCCAGATCCCCAAATCGGTCCGGCGGGCCGTCCAGGCCGATCCCGGCTGGGTCCTGGTCCGTGCCGACGCGGGACAGATCGAGCCCCGCGTGCTCGCCGTGGTCTCCGGGGACGGGGCCCTCGCCGAAGCGGCCGCGGAGGAGGACCTGTACGCCCGCCTGGCGGTACACGTGGGCGGCGACCGCGAACGCGCCAAGATCGGCATGCTCGCGGCCATGTACGGCCAGACCTCCGGTGACGCCGCGCCCCTGCTGGCCACCATGCGCCGCCTCTACCCGCGCGCCCTGGACTACGTGGACTCCGCCGCGCGCACGGGCGAGGGCGGCGGCATCGTCCGCTCCTGGCTGGGCCGCACCTCGCCCTCCCCCGGAGCGTGGGCCACCACCGGCTCCGGTCCCGACCACGAGCGCCGCCGCCGCGCCCACGGGCGTTTCACCCGCAACTTCGTGGTCCAGGCCACCGCCGCCGAATGGGCCCTGGTCCTGCTCGCCGCACTGCGCCAGCGCCTGCCGAACATGCCTGAGGGCGCCGGGATCGTCTTCTTCGTCCACGACGAGGTCGTTCTGCACGTGCCCGCCGACCTCGCCGGGGAGACGGTGCGCGCGATCGCCGAAGCCGAGGCCCAGACCCGTGCCGTCCTCTTCGGGGACACCCCGGTACGCTTCCCCCTGTCCCCAGTAGTCACCCAGAACTACGCATTTCTCACCAACGGTTGAATGACTGCGAAATGGACGTCTGGTATCGGACGGCGTGGACTTCTTGCAAAGTCGCCCGGGTGCGCCCATTCTTGGACGCGGACAAGTTATCGACAGGCCGTACGTCGCAGGGGTTCCCCCGCCCCGGACGGCTCACAGAAAGGTGAGATCCCCCCGTGCGGAGCCGTTTGAGAACGTGTGTGGGTACCACGGCGGCCTTCGCGGTCGCCTTCACCGCGCTCGGGGCCGCCCCCGCCTGGGCGGACCCGGTGGTCGATGACCGCCCTCCCATCAGCGAACAGACCGTCCCCGACCCCTCCAGCGGCACCGACCCCCGTCAGCGGGGTGAGAAGACCACCGGTCAGTCCCCCGACGTCTCCGACGTCTCCGAACTCCGGCGCGACGCCTACGTGGCCCCCTTCCGCAAGGCGCGCAGCATCGAGTACTTCGCCGCCGCCCCCCGCGGCCTGTCCCCGGAGGCCGTCGCGGCGGTCCGCAGGATCGACGGTGTCGAGAGCGTCCTGACCGTCGACGCCGCCCGAGTGGAGATCGACGGCGAGCCCACCTCGGTGCTGGGCGTGAACCCCTCCACCTTCCGCAACCACGCCCCCGAGCCCTCCGCCGAGTCCGACGAGATCTGGCAGGGCGTGGCCGAGGGCCACATCGCGCTGTCCAACGACGCCGGCACCGAGCGGGACCTGAAGGTCGGCAGCGAGGTCGCCGTGGCGGGCGGCCACGGCGAGGTCCCCCTGGAGGTGTGGACGCACGCCACTTCCGGCATCGCCGGGATCGACGCGCTGGTCTCGCGCCAGCGCGCGGCGGAGCTGGGCATGCCCAGGGGCAACGCCCTGGTGGTCTCCGCCTCCGACGCCGACCTCCAGGAGCTGCACGAGGCCCTTGCCGAGGCTCTCGGCGATGACGCCTCCCTCCAGCTCGTCGCGGACGCTCCCGAACCCCTGGCCGCCGGCGAGGCCGTGCCCTCCTCGGTGGTCGACCAGGTCATCGCCAACGCGGAGAGCCAGATCGGTGTCCCCTATGTCTGGGGCGGCACCACCCCGAACGTCGGGTTCGACTGCTCGGGCCTGCTCCAGTGGGCCTTCCGCGAGGCGGGTGTGTCCATCCCCCGAGTGACCCACGACCAGTGGAACGCCGGACAGCGTGTGGCCTTCGACGACATCCAGCGCGGCGACCTGCTGTTCTGGCGTACGGACCCCACCGCGCCCGACTACATCTCGCACGTGGCCATCTACCTGGGCGAGGGCATGATGCTGGAGGCGCCGCGGACCGGGCTGGACGTGCGTGTCACCCCGGTACGGACCGGCGACTACGCGGGAGCCGTGCGCGTCAACACCTGAGGCCCGGCCCTCTTCACCGCCCCTTCCGGCCACCGCGCCGGCCGGGGCGCTCCCTTCGCGTTCGGCACGCCCCGGCCGGAGCGGGGCGGCGGCACCGAGGGGCCGAGGCGACCGGGAGCAAAGAGGGTGGGCCGTGGAGTCACCGCGCCGGTGGCTCCACGGCCCACCCGTTTCTCCTTGTCCGAAAAACCCAGCCGGGAGGGGAAGGCAGGCCTCGGTTAGGAGGGGGAACAGGGCCGCCGCTGAGGGAGGGGGAGACAGCGTACGAACCCTGATGTGTGGTATTGAGTTCTGACGGAACGCGTTCGGGAGCTCTCCCGGAGTGCCGTCGCACAGAGTCTACATAAGCAGTGACCGGGCGATTTGGCAAGAGCTCGGATCAAGGCAGGTAAGCGCTCTCAATCCTTCCATGGCGATCATCCTGTCCAACACCGCGCCGGTTTCCGTACTGTTCCGTCTTCTTCCAGGTCAGTGGTGGTCAACGCCCGGCCGCGTACCCCTGTACACCCCGTGCGTCGGCGGCGGCGCGCAGCTCACCGGACTCCGGGTCGCGGGCGACGGCGGCCAGGCGCCCCAGCGTCCAGTCCTGGACGACATCCACCCGGTGCCCGCGTCGGCGCAGCTCACCGATGGCCTCCTCGCCCACGCGCGGCTCCACGACCAGGCCGCCCGGAACCGTCTCCCGGGGGTGGAAGGAGCTGGGGAAGGCGGTGGTGTGGAACATCGGTGTGTCCAGGGCCTCCTGGAGGTCGTCCACCCCGTTGAGGATGCGCAGCAGGGCGGTGAACGTCCACTGGTCCTGCTGGTCGCCGCCCGGCGTGCCGATCGCCAGGACCGCCTGGCCGTCCTCACGGGTGACCAGGGTGGGGGACAGGGTGGTGCGGGGACGCTTGCGGGGCGCCAGCGCGTTGGGCGAGGACGGGTCGAGCCAGAACATCTGGGCCCGGGTGCCCAGAGGGAAGCCGAGTGAGGGGATGACCGGGGAGCTGCTGAGCCAGCCGCCGCTGGGCGTGGCCGAGACCATGTTGCCCTGGGCGTCCACGACGTCCACGTGGCAGGTGTCCCCGCGCAGGTCGGCGGGGCTGGAACCGGACGCGTCGCGCACCGTGGGCTCACCGGTGGTGCGGTCCGCGGGGATCTGACCCGGCACGTACAGCGGCGGTTCGAAGGGGACGCGCGTGCCGACGCGGCCCGGGCGCTGTTCCATGCTGGCACGGGCCCCGTCGACCAGGGCGGCGCGGCGGGCGGTGTAGTCGGCGCTGAGCAGCTCCTTGAGGGGGACGTCGACGAAGTCGGGGTCGCCGTACCAGGCCTCGCGGTCGGCGAAGGCGAGCTTGGCGGCCTCGGTCACCCGGTGTACGAAGTCGGCGCTGACCCCGTCGAGGACGCCGTCGCCGGTGCCCAGCGCCTCGGCGACACGCAGCTGCTGGAGCATGGTGGGGCCCTGTCCCCAGGGGCCGGTCTTGTGCACGGTGTGGGAGCCGTGGGAGACGCTGGCCGTGTCCTCGTAGGAGGCGTTCCAGTCGGCCATGTCCTGGGCGGTGAGCAGGGCGCGCTGGGGTTCTCCGGAGCCGTCGGGAACGGGAGAGGACAGGAACTCCCCGACGGACTCGGCGACGAAACCCTGGGACCAGGCACGACGCGCGGCCTCGATCTGCTCCTCGCGGTCGCCTCCGGCGCCCTCGGCCTCGACGACGACACGCCGGTAGGTGGCCGCCAGGGCGGGGTTGCGCAGTCGGGAGCCGGGCCTGGGAGCGGTGCCGTGGGGGAGGTAGACGGCGGCGGATCCGGACCAGTACCGCGAGAAGACGGGGGTGAGGGTCTCGACGACGGCGGCGATCCGCTCCAGGACGGGGTAGCCGCGCTCGGCCAGACCGATGGCGTGGTCGAGCACGTCGCGGACGGTCATGGTGCCGTGGTCGCGCAGGAGCAGCATCCAGGCGTCGAAGGAGCCGGGGACGGTGGCGGCGAGCACACCGCTGCCCGGGATACGGTCCATGCCCGCGTAGGCGTCGACGGTCGCGGCGGCGGGGGAGACGCCCTGGCCGCACAGGACCCGGGGGACGCTCCCAGCGGACTGGAAGACGACGGGAACCTCGCCGCCGGGTCCGTTGAGGTGGGGTTCGACCACCTGGAGGGTGAAGCCGGCCCCGACCGCGGCGTCGAAGGCGTTGCCGCCGCGTTCTAGCAGGGACATGCCGGTGGCGCTGGCCAGCCAGTGGGTGGAGGCGACCATACCGAAATCGCCGCGGAGTTGGGGGCGGGTGGTGAAACCGGGCATCTGAGCGGGTCCTCCTCAGGTGTGGGGGCGGCGGGGGCGCCGTCGCGCGGTCCGGGCCGGGGTGCCCCGGGTGGGGGCGGCAGCCGGATGGGGGTGACTGTGGTCACCCGGGCGCGGACCTGAGGCGACGGTACATCATGAGTTGTCCCGTGAGCGGCCCCATGTCCGGTTCGGCCCCGGTCCTGTCTCTCACCGGGTCCCTCACAAGAGGAACCCGGGGATGGCATCGGTGTCCAGCCCCGGGTCGGTTCGGCTCAGCAGGCTACTCGGCCCTCAGGAGGTCTCGGCCGGGAAGCTCCACGGCAGGGACTCCCACAGCTCCAACCACTCCTCGGCGCCGATCGGCTCGACGGCCGGGGCGGGACCGCCCTTCTCCGGCGGGTGCGACACGCCGTCCGCGTTCTCGCCCGCGTGCTGTTCGGCCTCCCGGACGAGCTCGGCGATCAGTGGGGAGAGGTCGGAGATGACCCTCTCCACCTCGGTGTGCGCCAGCTCCAGGTTCCGGGCGCACTCGTCGACGGCGCTGGTCTTGTCGCCTTCGTCGCCGTAGTACCAGACGGTGGCCAGCAGGCGGTCGAGCTCGGCGGCGCCGAGCTGCTCCCCGGCGCCGAGCTGCTCCCCGGTCAGGACCTGCTCGGTGAACCGCACGCTGGACGGGGTCATCTCGACCCGGCCCATGGTGGTCTCCCCGGTCTCGAAGTTCACGAACCGGTCGGTGACGCACTCCTTGATCTGTCGGACCCTGACGGCCTCGCCCCGCTCGGCCGGAGCCTCGGCCTCCGCCGGGGCCTCCTCCACGGCCTCCTCGGGAGCGCTGCCCTCGCCCTGTTCGGCGGGGGCCTCGGAGGCGCCGGGGGACTCCGGGGCCTGCGGGACGTCGGACGGCCGAGGGCTCGCGGGACGTCCGACGGGGGCGGTGCCCACGGCGTCCGCCGGAGCGCCGTCCGCGACCCCGTCGACGGGACCGGCGCCCTTCGCGGGCGCCTCGGTTCCGGGCTCCTTGGCCGAGTCCTCCTCATCGGCGGATCCGCCGACCTCCTCCGCGGGCCCCTGCTGGGCGGGCTCCTCCTCGGCCGCGGGCTTCAGCGGGGTCAGGGACTCCGCCATCCGGACCAGCTCGCCGCTGCCCCACCGGTCCGGCTGTAGGTGCATGGCCACGGCCACGCCCGGCTCCTCCAGCCAGAACAGGTCGCCGGTCTCCCGGGACAGGTAGGCCTCGCTCCTCAGGGCCTCTCCACGGGCCAGGCGTTGCAGCGTCCCCTCGGACAGGTGGCCGTACCGGACCGCGCGAAGGTCGTCGAGCTGCTGGAAGCGCTCCGAGCGCAGTACGGCCACCCGGCCGAACAGCTGGTCGGGTCCCTGGATCCAGGACAACTGCGACTGCCTGTTGCCCATCCGGTCCGTGATGGAGGAGGCGTTGATCCCGTGCCCCTCCAGACCGTCGGGCAGATAACCGATCTCGTAGCCGTCAAGGCTGTACGAGGAGACGCTCTGGCTCACCACCGGCCAGCTCTGCGTCCGTGTGTCCTTCTCGTCGGCCACCGCTCCTGGGAGTCCGACCAACCCCGACGACGCGATCGTGGCGGCGCCGACCAGCGCGACCCACCTCGTGTGGTGCTTGCGCATGAGACTTCCTTCCCATCGACTACTCCTAGTGATGGTTGCAGGCTCTCCGTAATCAACAAGAGGTTGGAGAGTCAAAAAACGTACATGAAGTAATCAAATGGATGCATAAAGTGAGAATGTCGTCGAACTTGCGGGACCGCCACCGGATGATGGGCAGCGGATCACCAGCTGCTCCGTGCACGGTAACCACGTGGTTGCCAGGCGCACTCAGTCTGGGGGCAGTCGCCCAGTTCACGCGCACTTGGGAGGTCCGGTGCAGCGCATCGGGATCGTCGTCGCAGTCGTATCGTTCACCGTCGCCGTCAGCGCGAGCCCATCGTCCGCAGCACAGGCCCCCGAGCCTTCGGGGCCGAACAACGACAGGCACATATCCGTCGAGTACTCGCCCTCCGGACGGCATCTGACCGCAGTCGCCCACCGGGGAGCCGCCGGACACGCCCCCGAGAACACCATCGCCTCCCTCGACACAGCTCACCGGCTCGGGGCCGAGGCCGTCGAGGTCGACGTCCAGCGCACGGCGGACGACGTCCTCGTCCTGTCCCACGACACCACCCTGGAACGCACCACCGACGTGGAGGACGTCTTCCCCGACCGAAGTCCCTACCGGATCAGGGACTTCACCATGGCCGAGATCCGGCGGCTCGACGCCGGATCGTGGTTCGACGCCTCCTTCGAGGGCGAGGTGGTCCCCACCTTCGCGGAGGCCCTCGACCGGATGGAGGCCCTGGATCTCGGCCTCTTCCTGGAACTCAAGGAGCCCGAGCTCTACCCCGGTGTGGAGAAGGAGATCGCCACCGAGCTGGCCGAGCGCGAGGAATGGCTGGAGTCAGGCCTGTCCGGCAGGTCCCACCGCGTCGTCGTGCAGAGCTTCGACTGGGGGTCGGTACGCCGGTCCAAGGACCTGCTGCCGTCCGTGCCGCACGCCCTGCTCGGCCGGGTCCCGGAGAGCCGGATCTCCGAGTTCACCTGGGCGGAGATGATCAATCCCAACCACACCACCATCGACTCCGCGTACGTCGAGCGGGTGCACGACGAGGGGCTGGAGATCATGCCCTACACCATCAACGAACGGCCCCGTATGGACACCGTCCTCAAGTGGCGGGTCGACGGGTTCATCACCGACTTCCCCGACGTGGGGCAGGAGGCCATCGACGCCCACCGCGCGGAGGCGCGGCCCACCGTCAGTATCACCAAGCCGCCTCTGTCCGTGTTCGGCTGACCGCGTCCTGGCCATCGGTCCGGACCGGTGGGATGATCGGCCCGGCCCACACCGAGGCCCCGCCCCGGGCGAGGCACCACCGAGGCATTCCCGGGGCGGGACACTGAAGCAGGAGGCGTACACCACGTGAGCGACCGGCTGGCCATCCCCCGGGAACATGTCGACTGGCGTACCAAGGGCCTGTGGTGGACGGGCGAACCGATCACCCTGGAGGAGTTCGCGGCCCGCCGCGACCACCTGTTCACCGGCCCCTTCACCTGGCCCCTGATGGTGTTGCGCGCCTCCGCGCTGGAGCGCAACATCGCCGCGCTCTCCGACTTCGCCGCGCGCCACCGGCTGCTGTTCGCCCCACACGGAAAGACCTCCATGGCGCCGGCCCTCATCCAGCGCCAACTGGACGCGGGCGCCTGGGGGATCACCGCAGCCACCGCCAACCAGGTCCTGGACTTTCGCCGGTTCGGCGTGCGCCGGATCCTGCTCGCCAACGAACTGCTGGACGGCCGAGTGCTGCGCTGGGTGGCCGCCGAACTCGACCGGGACCCCGGCTTCGAGTTCCTGTTCTACGTGGACTCCGCCGAGGGTGTGGCGGCCGCCGCGGGGGCCGCCGACCGGCCCGGCGGCCGCCCCCTGCGGGTGATGGTCGAACGCGGGACCCCCGGCGGGCGCACCGGCTGCCGCACCCGTGCACAGGTGCTCGCGGTGGCCCGCGCCGTCGCGGAGGCGCCCGGCCTGGAACTGGCCGGAGCCGCGGGCTACGAGGCACCGGCCGGCGGCGCCGACGGCGTCCGCGGGTTCCTGCGCGAACTGGTCGGGGACGCCGGGGCCCTGGCCGCCGAGCACGGGCTGCGGCGACCGGTGCTGTCAGTGGGCGGCAGCGCGTGGTTCGACCTGGTCGCCGAGGAGGTCGGCGGCCGTGAGGACATCGTCCCGATCCTGCGCAGCGGCGCCTACGTGGCCCATGACGACGGCCTCTACCAGCGCACGACCCCCTACGGCCGCCTGCCTGAGGGGCCCGGGGCACTGACCGGGGCACTGGAGTTGTGGGCGCAGATCATCTCCACCCCGGAGGACGGGTCGGCGATCGCCGCACTGGGCCGCCGCGAGGCCAACTACGACCAGGGCTTCCCGGTCCCGCGCCGGTTGCGGCGCGCGGACGGAGGCACCGTGGCGGCGCGGGGCCTCGAGGTGACCGACCTCAACGACCACCACGCCTACCTGAGCGTCCCGCCGGGGCTGGAGGTCAGCCCCGGCGACCTGGTCTCCTTCGGGGTCTCGCACCCGTGCACGGCGTTCGACCGCTGGAAGGTCATCCCGGTGGTGGACGACGGGGACACCGTGGTGGACGCGGTGGCCACCTACTTCTGAGCCCTCACGGACAGTCGGCCGGTGACCGGTCGGGGCCGGGCCCGCGGTTGGTCCGCGTCAGGAGCCCTCCGCCCGTCAGCCCCAGCCGGTGACGCCCGGACGGGTGTGCCACGGGCGCGGCCCGTCCAGCGGGCGGTACTCCACCCCGGCCGCGTCGAGCCGCTCCAGGTGCCGCCTCAACCGCGGCTCGAACTCGGCGTAGTCGCGATCCCCGGTCGACCACACCTGCTCGGCGAAGGCCGACAACCTCGGAAACACCATGTAGTCCAGCTTGCGCGGTGTGTCGATGTGCTCGGTCCACACGTTCACCTGCGCGCCCAGGACGTGCCCGGCCTCCTCCTCGGTGAGGTCGGCGGGCACCGGTTCGGCCAGGTAGACGTCCTCGGCCCGCAGCAGTGTTCCCACCTTGACCGGCTCGTCGGGGGACTCCGACTGCCTGTAGTCCAGGTAGGAGGTGCGGGTGGGGCTCATGACCACGTCGTGCCCGGCACGGGCAGCGGCGATACCGCCCTCCTCCCCGCGCCACGACATCACGGTCGCCCCGGGCGCGACCCCTCCCTCCAGGATCTCGTCCCATCCCACCAGGCGGCGGCCGCGTGAGGTCAGGTGCTCGTCCAGCTGGCGGATGAACCAGCTCTGTAGTTCGTCCTCGTCGGCCAGCCCCTGTTCCTTGATCCGCTTCTGCGCGGACTCGCTCGCCTTCCACTGGGCCTTGGGGCACTCGTCGCCGCCCACGTGGACGTAGGTGCTCGGGAACAGCTCCATCAGCTCGTCGAAGACGTTCCGGTAGAACTCCAGGACACCGTCGGTCACCGCGAGCACCTCCTCGAAGATGCCCCACTGGGTGCCCACGGGGATCCGTCCGCTCTCGCCCAGCTCGGGGTAGGCGTGGATGGCGGCCTGCGAGTGGCCGGGAACGTCGATCTCGGGAACGACCGCCACATGCCGTGCGTCGGCGTAGGCGACGATCTCGCGGATGTCGTCCTGGGTGAAGAAGCCGCCGTGCGGACGGTTGTCGAACACCGGCGGATCGGTGGCGCCCAGCTGGCTCTCGGTCCGCCAGGAGGCGTCCTCGGTCAGCTTCGGGTAGCGGAGGATCTCCACACGCCAGCCCTGGTCGTCGGTCAGGTGCAGGTGCAGCACGTTGAGTTTGTGCATGGACATCAGGTCGATGAACCGCAGCACCTCGCGCTTGGGTACGAAGTGGCGGGCCACGTCCAGCATCACGCCCCGCCAACGGAAGCGCGGCGCGTCGGTGACGCTCACCGCGGGCAGGGTCCACTCGGTGCCGCCCAGCGGGGCGTCGCGGTAGGCGTCGGCGGGAAGCAGCTGTCGGAGGGTCTGCGCGCCGTAGAACACCCCGGCGGGGTCGTTGCCGACGACGATGGCCCCCTCACCGTCCACTATCAACCGGTATCCCTCGCGGCCCAGGCCCGCCTCGGCGTCCACGCTCAACCGGATCTGGGCGCTGGCCTCGTCACCGGTGGCCAGGGGCAGGCCAGTGGCCGTCCCGAGTTCACGCTGGAGCCACATGAGCGTGCCCCGAGCTTCGGGATCGGCGGAGACCCTGGTCGATGCGGTGAGGGCGAGGCCCCCGGTGTCGCCCTCGACCGCCGTGATGGGACGGGGGATAACGGGACGGCTGGAGAAGGGGGAGGTGTCATGCACGGGGACTGCTCCTATCCGGTCTAGACCAATACCGGACATAGTGTCACGAGCTTCCGCGGAGACGCACCCTTGAGGACTATCGGTCGTTGGGCCCGGTCGTATCGGGACATCCCCCTACCCGCTGCCGACCCGGACCCCTCCCTGCTGGGCCCGCCCTTTCGGGGAGGCGGTGAGGAGCGGGGCGGGTCGGTGGAGCGGGGCCGAAACCGCGGTGAGGCGGACGCGCGGAAGTGGAGGCCCTCCGTCCGGGAGTGGTGCCCACACCACCCCCGGACGGAAGGCCGGGGTCGGGTGAACACCACCCACGGACGGGGGCTGGCGTTATCGCCCCGCCGTGACGCCTCTCCGTACCGTTGTGGCCGTAACCGCGGCCGGGGTGCCGCGGGCCGAGGCCGAGCGTCAGGGGATGCGGCGATGCAGGGGAGACGGAGGACGTCCGCGAGGAGCACCGGGCGGTGGCGCTGATGCTGCTTTCGGTCCTCATCGCCGTCGCGGGGGCGTTCGCCCTGGCACTCGGCTCCGCCCTACAGGAGCGTGACGCCGTCCGCGCTCCGGGCAGCCAGGTGGCGCGCGCGGGCTTCCTGCTGCACCTGCTCCGCCAGCCCCGCTGGGTGATCGGCAGTGCCGCCGCGGTCCTCGGCTCGCTCCTGCACCTGGTCGCCCTCAGCGGTGCTCCGCTGACCATCATCCAGCCCATCGGCGTGACCGGCCTGCTCTTCGCCATCGTGCTGTCGGCCGTGTTCAACCGGCACAGGGTCGGCCTCTCCCGGATCATCGCCGGGGCCGCCGTCATGGTCGGCCTCGTCGGAGTGCTCTCCCTGTTTCCGCACACCGCCGACACCCCCGCCATGACCACGGGCGTGGCGCTGTTCCTCACCGGGGCGGCCCTCGGCGCCGGCGCCCTCGTCCACCTGACCGCGCACTGGATGAACAGCGCGGCCCGGGCCATCCTGCTCTCCCTCGCGGGCGGGACGGCCATGGGCACCACATCGGGACTGGCGCGGGTCCTCACCGCCAACGCACACGAGGACTGGACGAGCCTGGCCAGCTGGCTGGCCCCGCTCGCCCTGGTCACCGGTGTCTTCGGTGCCCTGCTGATGCAGAACGCCTACCGGACCGGGCACTTCTCCGCCGCCTACGCGACCCTCCTGGTCACCGATCCGGTGGTCGGGGTGGCCATCGGCGCCCTGCTCCTGGGGGAGGGCGCACCGGGGAGCCCTCCCACCCAGCTGGGCGCGCTGGCCTTCACCGGCCTGGCGGTCGCCGGGACCGTCGCGCTGGCGCGGGCGCGCCACCGCAACCCCGAGGCCCCGAGGAGCCC
Source organism: Nocardiopsis sp. TRM 82005 (assembly GCF_056312425.1). Lineage (NCBI taxonomy): Bacteria > Bacillati > Actinomycetota > Actinomycetes > Streptosporangiales > Nocardiopsidaceae > Nocardiopsis > Nocardiopsis sp. TRM 82005. The sequence goes on along the minus strand of NZ_JBWDTQ010000010.1, from coordinate 116,073 downwards.
CGGGCACACCGAAACCACCTCCCGCGCTCCCACACGCTGAACGAAGGAGTTCCACCATGGCTCAGCCCGACCGGCCGCTGCGTGTCCTGATCGCCACCGACACCTATCCGCCCGACGTCAACGGCGCCGGGTACTTCACCAGCCGCCTGGCCGAAGGACTGGCGGAACGGGGGCACCGGGTCCACGTGGTGTGTCCCTCCGAGAGGGGCGAGCCGTACGTGACGGTCAACGGCGCGGTGACCGAGCACCGGATGCGTTCGGCCCCCATACCCTTCCAGCCCAGCATGCGCGCCGCCGTTCCGCTGGGGACGGGCGGGCACATCGCCAGGCTCGTGCAGCGCCTGGACCCCGACGTCGTGCACGCGCAGAGCCACTTCCCGCTCAGCCGGTCGGCGGTACGCAAGGGCCGGGCGGCCGGTGTCCCGGTGGTGCTGACCAACCACTTCATGCCGGACAACCTGTACGCGCACGCCCGGGTGCCCGCTCCGATGCAGACGGCGGCGGGGGCGCTGGCCTGGAGGGACATGGTCCGGGTGGCCGGTGAGGCCGACCACGTGACCACGCCGACGCCGCGCGCGGCCCAGCTGCTGCGGGAGAAGGGGTTCGCCCGTACGGTCGAGGCCGTCTCGTGCGGGATCGACCTGGAGCGGTTCCGTCCCCGGGCCGGGGACCGGGCGGCGGCGCGCCTGAGGCTCGGCCTGCCCGACCGGGACACGATCGTGTTCGTGGGACGGCTGGACGAGGAGAAGCGGATCGACGACACGATCCGGGCGCTGGCCGGGATCGTGCCGGAGCGGGACGCCCAGCTGGCCCTGGCGGGGATCGGCCAGCGCGAGGAGGAGCTGCGCGCGCTGGCGGCGGAGGCGGGGGTGGCGGACCGGGTGTTCTTCCTGGGGTTCGTGCCGGACGAGGACCTGCCGCTGGTGTACGCGGCGGGGGACGCCTTCGCCATCGCCGGCGTGGCCGAGTTGCAGAGCATCGCCACCCTGGAGGCGATGTCCACCGGCCTGCCGGTGGTGGCCGCCGACGCGATGGCGCTGCCGCACCTGGTGGAGGAGGGGCGCAACGGGTTCCTCTTCCCGCCCGGTGACGTCATGCGGCTGGCGGACCGTCTGCTGCTCGTGCTCGGTCCGGAGGGGAGCCGGCGTGCCATGGGCGCGGCCAGCCGGGAGCTCGCGCTGCGGCACGACCACCATCGGTCGCTGCGGCGGTTCGAGGACGTCTATACGCGCTTGCGGGGAGTGTCCCCGGTGCCGCTGCGGACCGGGAGGGAGGCCGCCGGGCGGCCGGTCGCGGTGTGAGGCGCGGGCGTGTGCTCGGCGGGGCACTGCCGGGGCGGCCCGTGGCCGGGGCCGGGCGTCCGCACCTGCGCGGGTGTGGACGGAGTGCTCCGTGTACCCCCGAGAGTGATGGCGTGTTGACTGTGACATGACGGTCGGCTGATACACGGGTGCCCTGTCCGCCGGGTGCGGTTCGTGTTCCCGAAATGGCCTGTGAGCGCCCTGCGCGCCGTGGGGCGGTGGTCGTCGCGGGGGCATTCCGTGGCGTGGCACTGCCCTTCCGGTGCGCCTGAAATGTTCTATTTGTGGTGGTTTGTACGCTTTGCCACTTTCCGTATTCTTTGCGTAGCGACCTGTGATGTTGTCCCCATGCAGGAAACACCAGATGTTGTGTGGTTCGAAGGAATCAGTGCACAGTCCGGCCGACGCCGGATCGCTCGTGGTGGCAACGCCGCCGAGGGTCTCACCGAACGGCTCGTCAGCGCTGAACGTGAGGCGGGGTTCCATGAGCGCGACATGTCGGTGTTCGAACGCGAGCGCATCGATCTGGAACACCGGGTGAACCGGATGGAAGCCGAACTGGAGGCACTGCGAAAAAGGAGACTGGAAACCTACGCACGATGGTGGAACGCCCGCGACGACCGTGACCGGGCACTCCATGTCTGTCGCAGACTGCGCCGCCGGATCGACCGGACGCGCCGCAAGGAAAACCAGGAGTGAACGCCGCGGGATGCCGAACGGCCGAACACCATCCGACAACAGAACACGATTCACTCGACGTGTGGCCCGCCCCCCGGTGGGCCACACGTCGTTGCGCACACGCCCTCGTCGAAGCGGTGGCCGACAGGGTTACCCCGACCCGGTCCTCACCCGGTCAGCGGCAGGGAGGGCCCACGCCACTCCCTAGGCGACCGTGGCCTCGATGACCTCCTCACCCACCTGCCGGGAGGCGTCGCGCAGAGCGTCCAGGGTCACGTGCACCGCCGGACGGCGCGCGGCCACCGAGCGCACCACCGCGTACACGTGCCGCTCGGGTGCGGAGGAGGGCAGGCCGCGGTAGACCAGCCCCGCCGGTCCGCCCGCCATCGCCAGGGCCGGGACGGCGGCGATCCCGATGCCGCGCGACACCAGGCTCAGAACCGTTCCCAGGCCCTCGAACTCCCAGGCCGACGCGGGCAGGCCACCGACCTCGGCCATGAGCCTGTCCATGCCGTAGCGCGAGCGCTCGCTCTCGGGCGTCACGATCCAGGACTCGCCCAGCAGGGACTCCAGCACCACGGGCACGGTGGGATCGGCCAGCGGATGTTCCTCGGGCACCGCCAGCACCATCGGATCGCGCATCAGGTGGATGTGCCGCAACCCGCTGTCAGGCCCGCGCCCCGGGTGCTGTCCGGACCAGTCGTCGACCAGCGCGATGTCCACCTCTCGGGAGCGCACCTGCTGGGTCCCCGCCGCCATCAGGGTCTGGCGCAACAGCAGCTGCATCTCCTCGTGCTGGCGCAGCGGCGGCACGAGCAGGGGCGCGAACGCCACGGCGGCGGTCGGGAACGCTGTGACGACCACCACGCCAAGGGCCAGGTCGGACCGCTCCGCGAGCACCGACTCGGTCGCCTCCACCAGCGCCAGGATGTCCTCGGCCTGAGCCACCAGGAGCCGTCCGGCGTCGGTCAGTTCGGCGCCCCGCGCGGAGCGGTCCAGCAGTGCCACGCCCGTCTCACGCTCCAGTGTGGCCAGTTGCTGGGAGACCGCCGAGGGCGTGTAGCCCAAGGCGTTCGCGGTGGCTGCGATGGTGCCCCGGGTGCTGAACTCACGGAGAACCTGAAGGCGGCGAACGTCGAGCATAAGAACATCTTACGCTAAGCATCGAAAAGACTCGCTTGTGCTGATGGGCAGGGCTGGGCAGGGTGTGTGTAAGACAGGCCGTCACCGCAGGTGCGGCCAAGCAGCACACGACAAGCCGGAGATGAGTCATCGATGACCGTCACTGTGTCCGCGACCCTCGCCGTAAACGAAGCCCTCGCCGAGAAGCGCCGCCAAGGGGTCCGCGTGCTTCCCCTGGGCTTCGGTGAGGCCGGGCTCCCGGTGCACCCGGTCATGCGCGACCAGCTCACCGCGGGTAACGGTGTCAACGCCTATGGTCCGGTCGCCGGGTCGGGGGCCCTGCGCGAGGCCGTCGCCGGGTACTGGGAGCGCCGCGGGCTGCCCACCGACCCCGCGCTGGTCATCGCCGGTCCCGGAAGCAAACCGCTCCTGTACAGCCTTCTGCTGGAGATCGGCGGCGACACGGCGATCGCCGCGCCCAGCTGGGTCAGCTACGCCGCGCAGAGCCGCCTGGTGGGCCAGCGGCCCGTCATGGTCCCCACTGCCACCGGCCAGGGCGGCGTACCCCAGCCCGACCTGCTGCACGCCGCCGTCACCGCCGCCCGCGAGCAGGGCCGTACGGTCAACGCCGTCGTCGTCACCCTGCCCGACAATCCGACCGGTACCGTGGCCAGCGCCGAGACCGTCCGCCGCCTGTGCGAGGTGGCCCGCGAACTCGACCTGGTGGTCATCTCCGACGAGATCTACCGCGACCTCGTCCACCTGGCCAACCCGGGCGAGGAGCCCGTCGAGGTACACAGCCCGGCCGAGTACGCGCCCGAGCGCACCGTCATCTCCACCGGCCTGAGCAAGAACCTGGCCCTGGGAGGCTGGCGCATCGGTGTCGTGCGCCTGCCCGACTCCGAGATCGGCCACCGCCTGCGCGACGGGCTGCTCGGCGTGGCCAGCGAGATCTGGTCGTGCCCAGCCGCACCCGTCCAGAAGGCCGCCGCGCACGCCTTCGCCGAACCCGCCGAACTCGTGGACCACATCGACCGGAGCCGCCGACTGCACGGAATCGTCGCGGCTGCGGTCACCAGGGTGTTCACCCATGCGGGTGTGGCCGTCTCCGTGCCCCGGGCGGCGTTCTACCTCTACCCCGACTTCGAACCGGCCCGTGAGCAACTGGCCGCCCGGTACGGCGTGACCACCGGTCCGGAGCTCACCGGGCTGCTGCTGGACCGCTTCGGCATGGGCGTGCTGCCCGCCGCCGAGTTCGGGGAGAGTTCCGCGACCCTGCGCATGCGGGTCGCCACCAGCCTGCTCTACGGCGACACCGAGGAGCGCCGTTACGCCGCGCTCGCCGCCACCGATCCGCTGACACTGCCATGGATCCGAGCCCACCTCGACCGCCTCGCCGAGGTCCTGGACGAGCTGCTCGCCGAGAGGCCCGGTCCCGTCCTCGCGCAGTCCCGGGCATCCGCGCCGCAGGCGGTCAGCTAGGACCGCGTCCGCCCCCGCTAAGGGGGCGGGGCGGACGCGACACTCTTCCGGCCTCCCCCGGTCGCTCCTTCCGGGGGAGGCCGGAACCATGTCCGCCGCCGCACCTCTTGGCCCGCGCCGACGCCTCGGGCGGCCAGCTCCCGGCTGGGAGCGATCACCGCGCGGTAGTGGCCGAGCAGCTGCTCACCGACCGTCTCCCAGGTGCGGTGTTCCACCGACGGACGGGCGCACCGGGCCATCCGTCGCCGCACTCCGCGGTTGTGGACCAGTCGTCCCACCGCCACCCGCAGTTCGCGCACCGAGTCCGGGGCGTACAGCAACCCGTTGTGCTCGGGCAGTACCAGGTCCAGTGGTCCGCCCGAGGCCGGTGCCACCACAGGGACCCCCGAGGCCAGGGCCTCCTGGACGGCCTGGCAGAAGGTCTCGTCGGCGCCGGTGTGCACGAACACGTCCATGGACGCGTACAGACGTGACAGCTCCTCCCCGGTGCGCTGACCGGTGAACACCGCTTCGGGCAGGCGTCGGCGCAGAGCGGCCCGCTCGGGGCCGTCGCCCACCACGACCAGCTTGATCCCGCGCAGCCGCGCCACGTGCGCCAGCAGGGCCACCCTCTTGTCCCGGGCCAGCCGTCCCACGTAGCCCACGATGGCCTCACCGTTCGGCGCGAGCCTGCGTCGCAGCTCCTCGTCGCGGTGGTCGGGGTTGAAGCGGTGGGTGTCCACGCCGCGCCGCCACAGGTCCAACCGGGGGAACCCCCGGGCGGACAGCGCCTCCATGGTGGCCGAGGACGGCACCAGCGTGCGGTCCGCGGCCGCGTGGGTGCGTTGCAGCAGCGACCAGAGGACGTCACCGCCGGGCAGGCGGTAGCGACCGGCGAAACCCGGCAGGTCGGTCTGGAACACGGCCACGGTCGGCAGCGCCCACCTGCGTGCGATGTCCACGGCGGTCGAGCCGAGCAGGACGGGGGAGGCCAGGTGCAGGACGTCGGGGGAGAAGGCCCGGATCGCCGCGGTCATCGTGCGCCGAGCGGGCAGCCCCACGGAGAAGTCCCGGTAGAAGGGCAGGGGCAGGGAGGGCATACGGACCACCGGGAAACCCGCGTAGGAGGCGGGGCCCGGCCCCGGGGCCAGCACCAGGGCCTCGTGGCCCCGTGCGGCCAGCAGGTCGGCGACCCGGCACACGGAGTTGGTCACCCCGTTGACCTGCGGAAGGAAGGATTCTGTCACGATGGCCACGCGAAGCGGCCTGCGGGTGTTGGTCGGGGACATGCGAGTGGCTCCCAACGCCGGGGGATGGCTGCCTTCGACGCTAGGCTCGGAGGGTGAACCTCGGTTTGGACGCGGGGGAACCGTGCCCGAAGACCAGGCATGGGTTGATCGAGCGGGCGGTGACGGTGCCCGTGCGCCCGTATGTCCGCCGGGTGTCCTCCGGTGGTTATGATCGCCACACGCAACTGGTCTATCACTCTAGGGAGTTACGCGGTGACCCTCACGGAATGGGCGGAAGTGGTCAGAAGAGAACTGGACCTGACCGGTACGGAGCCGCTCCGAAAGGAGGACGTCGACCGGGTTCTGGACCTGGCCAGGGACGCCGCGCACTCCGTGGCCAGGCCCGCCGCACCGCTCACCACCTATCTCCTCGGCATCGCGGTGGGACAGGGCGCGTCCCCGTCCGAGGCCGCGGACGCCCTCAGTAGACTCGCCCTGGCCCAGGTCGAGGAAGGCGCCTGAGGCCCCGAGTACGCGAGAACAAGCGCACTGGTTCCCGAAGAAACACGCATGTGGAACACACGTGATTCGTTCGTTACGCGCCGGTGCGATTCTTTGCCGGTATCGCGAGGCTTTCACCAGTGCCGACGTGATTACGAGGGCGCCGGGTCCCCCCGCACAGAAGTACCAGCGCCCCCATCCCCACATACTCACCGATAGGGAGATCCCCTGTGGACCAACTCCTCGAAATGGCGGATATCGTCAGCGGCATCATCTGGGGGCCTTTCGTCCTCATCCCGCTGCTGTTCATTGTCGGCCTGTTCCTCACGATCCGTCTGCGCCTGCTCCAGCTCCTCCGCCTGCCGCACGCGCTGTGGCTCGCCCTCGTCCGCCGCAAGGAGGACGTGTCCGTCCAGGGAGACATCTCCCATTACCAGGCCCTGAGCACCGCCCTCGCCGCCACGGTCGGCGTCGGTAACATCGCGGGTGCCGCGCTCGCCATCGGTGTGGGCGGACCGGGCGCTCTGTTCTGGATGTGGGTCGTCGGCCTCATCGGCATGGCCACCAAGTACAGCGAGGCCCTCTTGGGCGTGAAGTTCCGCCGCACCGACGCCAAGGGCGAGCAGAGCGGCGGACCGATGTACTACCTCAAGTACGGGATCCGCGGCGGCCTGGGCACCACCCTGGGTATGGCGTTCGCGATCTTCGGGGCCATCGCCGCCTTCGGTATCGGCAACGGCACCCAGTCCAACGCCGTCGCCGACCAGATCACCAACATCACGCCGCTGGAGCCGTGGATGGTGGGCCTGGCGCTGACCATCATCGCGGGCGCCGTCATCCTCGGCGGGATCAAGAGCATCGGCCGGGTCGCCTCCGGCCTGGTGCCGATCATGATCCTCCTCTACATCAGCGCCTGCCTGCTCATCCTGGCCGTCAACTGGGCCGGCATCCTGCCCGCGCTCCAGCTCGTGGTGACCGACGCCTTCACCGGTACGTCCGCGGCGGGCGGCTTCGCCGGGGCGGGCCTCATGCTCGCCATCCGGCAGGGCTTCTCCCGCGGCATCTTCTCCAACGAGTCGGGTCTGGGCACCGGCGGCATCGCCGCCGCCGCGGCCAAGACCAGGCAGCCGGTCCGCCAGGCCATGGTCTCGATGACCCAGACCTTCATCGACACCATCATCGTGGTCACCATGACCTGCCTGGTCATCATCACCACCGGCGCCTGGCAGGCATCGGGGGCGGAGAGGGAGGACGGCTCCCTTATGACCAGCAGCGCGGTCGCCACGGGCCTGGGCGACCTCAGCCCCGGGCTCGCCCCGGTCGGCACCTACATCGTGGCCATCGCGGTCGCCGTGTTCGCCTTCACCACCCTGCTCGGCTGGGCCTACTACGGCGAGCGGTGCGTGGAGTTCCTGGGCGGCCGCAGGTGGGTCACGCCCTACCGCCTGGTGTTCATCGTGGTCATCTTCATCGGCTCGGTGGCCACTCTGGACTCCGTGTGGCTGTTCAGCGACATCGCCAACGGACTGATGGCGCTGCCCAACCTCCTCGGGCTCCTGCTGCTGTCCCCGGTCATCGTGGCCGAGACGCGCAAGTTCTTCGACCACCCGAACTGGAGGGACCCGGACGCGGTCATGGAGGACGTCCGGGGTTAGATCGTGTTTTCTGCATAGTTCCGGTCCCGCCCGTCTCCCCCCACCACCCGCAAGGGAGAGCCTTCGGCTCCAGTGTCCCGCGGCACCGGACTGCCTCTCGCTACGCCTGCGCGCTCGTGGAGCACGACCAGGCTGGACTTCGCACACCGTGAGATGGCCCGGACGGCCGCTCACTGAGCCGAAAGCCTTCTGAAAAACACTCCCTAGAGGGCGTTTTCCCGGGTGCCTTCGCCCGACCGGTGCGGCCGGTCGCGCGATGGGCCCGGAACACGACCGAACCCCGCTCCTGGCGAAGGGGGACCGGCTCCGCGCCGGTCCCCCTTCGTGTGCCGACTCCGGTGGTGGCGGGGGCGCCGCTCCTACCACCAGGCGTGGAAGTGGTGCACCGGGCCCTGGCCGCCGCCCGCGTCGATCTCGTCGGCGCGCCGGATCGCCTCCGTCAGGTAGTCCTTGGCGTCCCCGACCGCCGCGGCCACGTCGGGGCGCTGCGGCAGCAGGGCCGCGATCGAGGAGGACAGTGTGCACCCGGTGCCGTGCGTGTTGCGGGTGGCCACCCTCGGAGCGCGCAACTCCACCGGCTCGGTCTCCCGGGAGACCAGGATGTCCACGCTCTCCCCACCGGACAGGTGACCGCCCTTGAGCAGGACCCGGCGCGGCCCCAGGTCCAGCAGACGCACGGCCTGGGCGCGCATCGCCGCCAGGTCGGCGGCCTCGGACTCCTCCAGCAGGTCGGCGGCCTCGGGCAGGTTCGGGGTGATCAGGTCCGCGCGGGGCAGCAGCCTGCCGCGCAGCGCCTCGACGGCGGAGGACTCCAGCAGCCGGTCACCGCTCTTGGCGACCATCACCGGGTCCACCACCACGTTCGGGAGCGCATGACGGTCGATCGCCTCGGCCACCGCCTCGGTGGTCTCGGAGGTGCCCAGCATGCCCACCTTGACCGCGTGCACGGTGGCGTCGTCGAAGAGCGTGTCCATCTGGTGGGTGACGAACTCGGCCGGGACGGCGTGGACCCCCGTGACACCGCGTGTGGACTGGGCGGTCAGCGCGGTGACCACGGTCATTCCGAAGGTCCCGTGCGCGGAGAAGGCCTTGAGGTCGGCCTGGACCCCCGCACCCCCGCTGGGGTCGCTGCCGGCGACGGACACGATGTTGTACGCGCTCATGGGCGTTCCTTCGCTAGTACTAACTAGGGCAGGTTCGACGGGTGTGCTCTCAGCCGGGACGTCGTCCCGGCACCCCGCGCCGTGGGGGCCGCCGCCGCGGCCCCGCTCCGTAAACGTTCGTGGGTGTTCTCCAGGGAGGGTATCCCGCGGACGGGGACCGGCCCGCTACGGGGGGGCGGGCCCGGCCCTCAGACGCGGGTGGGTGCCTGGTGGTGCTCGGTCTCCACCATCTGGCCGCGCTTGCGGTGCTCCCACACCACGGCCGCCAACACCACGGCGAAGCCGATCACCATGAACACCACCGTGGCCGGGATGTCGGTGGGGGGCAGAACGGTGCGGTCCTCGGTCTGCCACGGCCACAGGGCGCGCAGCGACCCGGCCATCAGACCGGTGAGCACGACCAGGGTCATGTGGTGGAAGTTCTCCAGCAGGTACTGCAAGATCTTCACGAACACCGACAGGCCCGTGAGCGCGCCCAGCGCGATCACCGCCAGGTAGGCGACGTCCATGTCGCCGACCGCGCTGATCGTGGGCTCGTACAGGCCCAGGGTGAGCAGGATGAACGAGCCGGACAGGCCGGGCAGGACCAGCGCGCACACGGCCACGGACCCGGCGAGGAAGACCACCACCGGGTGGGTGGGCAGGTTCGCTCCGGGCAGGCCGGTGAGGAAGAACGCGCCCGCGGCGAAGACCAGGGCGACGAGGTAGTGCCAGGCCCGCCACTTCTCACCGGAGCCGCTGTAGGGGATCCACAGGCAGGCCAGGACCAGGCCGAAGAACAGCGCGTACGCGTACTGGGAGTAGGTCTCGACCAGCGGTGCGAGCAGGATGGCGGCCAGACCCAGGAAGACGACCATGCCGATCAGGGCGGGGAGCAGCACGCTCCAGTCCACCTGGCGGAACTGCTCGCGCGCCCGTTCCCCGCCGCGTCCGCGCGGGACGTCGGCGACGTAGCGCTTGATGCCGCTGACCATGTGGCCCGCGCCGCCGATGAGCTTGTCGTAGAGGCCGGTGATCAGGGCGACCGTGCCGCCGCTGATACCGGGCAGGGCCTCGGATGCTCCCACGGCGCCGCCGCGTACCGCGTTGAAGATGTAGCTGCCTACTGACTTTGGCATCTGGGTTGTTGGGCGCCGCCTGGGCCGGAACCCGGGCGAGGGCGCCATCCTCCGTCCTAGTGGTGCCACCGCACGCGCACCGTGTGCACGGGTGGAGGGTGGGTCAGGGGTTGTCCACGTGATCCACGGTCCCGACTGGACACGCGGTGGGGGCCGCCAGTACCGGCCGGTGCACCGACCAGGCCGGGGCCGGGAGACGTCAGTCTAGCGGTGGCAGAACGGGACGAGGGCTGATCAGAAGGTGCCGAACCCCTGTTTCGGCTGAGCAGGAGCATATTGACTACGTGCCCGAAATGAAAGGCTCCCCACCCTCGGGGCGCGGGGGTCTACAGGACCGGGTCGGGAGCCGTCGTGTCGACCTGCGCGACCGACGCCGCCCACCGGTAGTCCTGCTTGCCGACCGACGTACGCCGCACCCGGTCCACGAAGTGCACGGTTCGCGGCACCTTGAACCCCGCGAGCCGCACACGGCAGTACGAGCGCAGTTCGGCCTCCGCCAGCCGGGCGCCCGGGGCCAGCGAGACCAGCGCGGTCACCCGCTGCCCGAGCCGCTGGTCGGGTGCGGGTACCACGATGACGTCCTCCACCGCGGGGTGCGCCTTCAGCGCGGCCTCCACCTCCTCGGGGTAGACCTTCTCCCCGGCGGTGTTGATGACCACGCTGCCCCGTCCCAGCAGCACGATCGATCCGTCCGCCGCACGGGTGCCGAAGTCGCCCGAGAGCGCCCAGCGGCGCCCCTCGCCGTCGGTGGGGAAGGTGCGGGCGGTCGCGATGGGATCGTTGTAGTAGCCCAGCGGGATCCGGCCGGTGCGCGCGATCCGTCCGACCTCGGGCGATCCCGGGGGCAGCGGGCGCAGGGAGGCGTCCAACACAGCGATACTGCCGCCCATGGTGAAGCTGCGGTTGTCGGAGGCCCCGGACAGTACCTCGGGCTCCTCTCCGCCGCCCTGCTCGGCGCCGGTGGCCGAACCGCACACGCCGGTCTCCGAGCCTCCGTAGGAGTCGGCCAGGGCCACGTCCTCGCGCCAGCTGTGCCACAGCGCGCGCACCGTCGGGGTGAGCGGGGTGCCGCCGGAGCGCACCGATGTCAGCTCGGGGCACAGTCCCGGCTCCGTGAGCAGGTGCCGGGCCAGAGGGCGGGCCATGGCGTCGCCCACCAGCTGCACGGTGTGCACACCCTCCCGGTGCGCCGTCTCCAGGACCCGGTCCGGGTGGAAGCTGCGGTCGGTGTACAGCACCACCCGCTTGCCGCACAGCAGCATGCTCAGCGCGTTCCACTGCCCGGCCGCGTGCATCAGCGGCCCCAGCACCAGCATGCGCTGCGGGAAGCAGCGGGTGGCGCGCTCGGCCGCCTCCTCCGGGGTCCGGGCGCGGGGCGTACCCGGTGCCCGGCGCTCCAGCGCGGCGCGGAAGATGTCCGCCTGCCGCCACAGGACGCCCTTGGGGTAGCCCGTGGTGCCGCCGGTGTAGAGCAGGTAGTGGTCCTCGCCGCTGGTGGGCGGCAGCACCGTGTCCCCGGGCGCCGAGGCCAGGGCCTGCTCGTAGTCGATCCCCTCGGCCCTGCGCGCGAAGCCGTCCGCGACGAGCACCACGTGCCGGAGCCTGGGCAGGTCGGACCGGACTCCGGCGACCGTCGGGGCCAGGGAGTCCTCGACGATGAGCGCGGCCGCGTGGGAGTCGGCCAGGACGTGCCGCAGCTCGCCCGCGACGTAGCGGTAGTTGACGTTGACCGGGACCGCTCCCGTGCGCAGGATCCCGAGGAAGGACTCCACCCACTCGGCGCGGTTGAACGCCAGGACCGCGACGTGTTCGCCCGGGCGTACGCCCGCCTCCACCAGGTGCCGGGCCAGGCGCAGCGAGCGCTCGTGCAGGGACCGGTAGGTGAGCCGCCGGGAGCCCGCGACCAGGGCGATCCGGTCGGGAACGGCGTCGGTGACCGCGGCGAACAGCCGGGAGAGGGAGAAGGGTACGTCCGGGGACGCGGGGGTGGACACGCCTGACCTCCCTGACACGAATCGACAAACCGTCCACGGCTCGGAGCTCGCGGCGGCTGAGTGACTGTTGGTGCGACGGTACCCGTCGGTGGAGTGCTCGATCGCCGCTGGGGCTGTGGAGCGCGTCACCGGAGGTGTTATCGCAGGTCACGTTGTTCGTCGCAGCCCCGTTCAGAAGGTGTGCGGGAGGTTTCGCACCGGAGTTTCGGGCCACACCCGGAGTGGGTGATCCGCCTCACCCCTTGTGGGTCCACAGGATCATCTGCTCAACTCTTGGGGACCTCCCGCCGGAGGGCGCTACCGGGCCTGACGGTGGGTATCACTTGTCTGACGTCGGTCAACGGTGATCGGAGCAGCTAGATGGGCAACACCCAGAATCTGGGACAGCGGTACTCGGCCGGAGACCCCGGCGGAGAGGAACTCTCCAGCACGGACCACATCGCGCTCGCACGGGCACGGTCGGCACACAACTACTCACCCCTTCCCGTCGTGATCGCCGAGGGCCGCGGTGCCTGGGTGACCGACGTCGAGGGCAGGAGGTACCTGGACTGCCTGGCCGGGTACTCGGCCATGAACTTCGGTCACCGAAACCCCGACCTGCTCGCGGCGGCGCACCGGCAGGTCGACCGGGTGACGCTCACCAGCCGCGCCTTCCACAACGACCAGTTCGGCCCGTGGGTCAGCGCCCTGGCCGACATGGCCGGCAAGGAGAAGGTCCTGCCGATGAACACCGGCGCCGAGGCGGTGGAGACCGGCGTCAAGGTGGCCCGCAAATGGGCCTACGAGGTCAAGGGCGTCCCGGAGAACGAGGCGACCATCGTCGTGGCGGGCGCCAACTTCCACGGACGCACCACCACGATCATCTCCTTCTCCTCGGACCCGGAGGCCCGGACGGGCTTCGGGCCGTACACGCCGGGGTTCCGGTCGGTGCCCTACGGGGACGCCGCCGCCATCGAGGAGGCCATCGACGAGACCACCGCCGCGGTCCTCATCGAACCGGTGCAGGGCGAGGCGGGCGTGATCGTGCCGCCGCAGGACTTCCTGCCCCGGGTCAGGGAGGTCTGCGACCGCGAACGGGTGCTGCTCATCGCCGACGAGGTGCAGTCCGGGCTGGGCCGCACCGGCACCGTCCGGGCCTGTGAGCACACCGGGGTGGTCCCCGACGCCTACCTTTTCGGCAAGGCGCTGGGCGGCGGCATCCTGCCGGTGTCGGCCATGGTCGCCGACGAGGACGTGCTCGGCGTGATCCAGGCAGGCCAGCACGGAAGCACGTTCGGGGGCAACCCGCTGGCGGGCGCGGTGGGGCGGACGGTCGTCCAGATGCTGGCCGAGGGCCCCTACCTGGAGAACGCGCGCCGCCTGGGCGAGGTACTCAGGCGCCGCCTCAAGGAGTTCGTCGGCGACGGGGTGGTGTCCGCGCGCAGCATCGGGCTGTGGGCGGGTATCGACGTCGACCCGTCGCTGGCCTCGGGTAAGGAGCTGTGCGGGCGGTTGGCCGAGCACGGAGTCCTGGTCAAGGACACGCATGGCTCCACCGTGCGGATGTCGCCGCCGCTCATGATCAGCGAGGAGGACCTCAACTGGGGTCTGGACCGCTTCGCCGAGGTGCTGGAGGAGCTCAGGGCGGGCCGTTAGGCCTTCGGAGAAGGCAGCGGCGGCGGGGTCCGGGGCCTCCGGGGCCTCGGGGGACTCGGAGTTGAGCTCCGGGTCGAGCGGACCGCCCAGCTCCGCCCTCAGCTCGTCCGGGTCGACGTTGGCCAGGGTCTCCCGCGACACGTAGAGCACGCGTTCGGGGCCCTGCTCGATCTGTATGCGCACCCGGTCGGCGATGGACAACTGCCCCTGCGTGGTGGGGTGGAAGCTGGCGCGGTCCACGCGCAGGCCCTCGCCCATCTGGCCGAGCACGATCCCGTTCAGCCACGCGTCCTCGGCACTCACCTCGTACCCGCTCAGGGCGGAGAAGATGCTCACGTACTCGACGCTGCCGGTCTCACGTGAGCCGTACACGTCACCGTCCGCCTGGTACACCACGTCGCGGATGAGCTCGTTGAACCGCTGGGCGAGCCCGTTCAACCACAGCTGGTCGCTCTTGGTGAGCGTGTAGTACATGCTCGGAGGATCCTCGGGGAACAGGCGCGGGTAGCCCAGGACGAGGACGCGGGCGTCGGGCGCGCGGTCGCGGATCTCTCCGATGATCTCGGTCAGGGTCTCCTCGAAGGCCTCCATCCGCTTCTCGATGTCCTCCTCCTGCTCGACGCAGACACTGCTCTCCAGCAGCGGCATCCGCACCATGCAGGTGCGCAGGACGGGGATGAAGCCCAGATCGTTGCCGCCGATGCCCAGGGTCACCAGGGACGTGTTCTCGGTGACCCGCTCGATCTGCGACTCGGAGGTGCCGATCTGGTCGAGCATCTCAGAGCCCTTGTGGCTGCTGCACGCGTAGAAGGCCAGCGCACCGGCGAAGTCGAACTCCTCGTCGACCACCCTGGGGTAGGCGTGCTCCGAACGCCAGCAGCCGCCGGGCTCGGCGGTGCCGGGCTCGTAGTCGCCCGCGCCGTCGCCGGAGGAGTAGGAGTCGCCCAGGGCCACGTAGTTGCCCCACCGCGCGGCCTCCTCGGGCTCCGAACGGATCCGCCAGTCGGTCCTCTCCTCCTCGGTGATCGGGGGGAGTTCCTCGGCCGGGCACACGCCGCCGGTGACATCGCACCACAGGGACACCAGGCCGTCACGGGTGAAGGGCAGCGCGAGGGTGGCCACCAGGACCAGGGCCAGGGCGAGGGAGGCGGCGACGGCGAGCCGGGACCGGCCCCGCCTCCTGCGGCGCCGGCCGTTGTCCCCGTCCCCGTCCCTGGGGGCGTCCGGTTCGTCCGGGCCGTCACCGGAGGGGCCGGAGGAGTCGTTGGAGGGGTCGTCGGGGACCGGCTCCGGCACCTCGGGGTCCTCGCCACGTGCTGACACGGCCGCTACCGCCTCCCACATCCTGGAGGGCTCTGTCCATCCGTAAGACTACCCGGGGCGATTCGCCTCGATGACGTACGGAACGCGGCTGATGCCGTCCTCGTCCAGGGGCGCGGCCGTGCCTGGAAGGGCCGGCCCAGCGGCGGCCAATCCCGCTGGGGCGGCCCGGTCCTTGTGCCAGGGAGGCGTCTATGACTCTGCCGGTCAGCGCGTGCCGCGTCACCCGTGGAAGCCCACAAAGATCCACGCGGATTCCTTGGCGGGGCACTGAGGGCACGCGCACGTGCACGGGGTGAACAATGGGGCACCGTGCCCCCGAGACGACGCCCTCAGACCGGAGCGGGGACCGGTGATGCCAGCGTGAACGCGTGTGTGCCGGGACCGCGCTCACGCAGCCACCGGGCGCGATCCCCGGCCTCCTCCAGGGATACCGGAGTCCCGGCGGTGGACCACCACAGGAGGCGTTCCACCTCGGGGAAGGCGCCGCTGCGGGCGCGAAGGGCCAGTACGTCCCGGTGGGCCTCCTCCACGAAAGCCCTCAGGTCCACTTGGGAGCGCCACAGTGATACCAGGCGTATCTGGTCTCCCTCGTCAGAGAAATGGATCTCTCGCAGGTGGCCGAGGCTGCTCTGTGCGCGCTTACGCAGGGCGGCGGCGAACGCTCCGAGGAAGCGCCGGTCACCTCGGATGGTGCGCGCCTCCACCAGGGCGTGTTCGGTGGGTGCCGCTTGTCGCGCGACAGGGCGGACATTCGTCGAACGCGCCTGAGCGCCCCCGAGGCCCTGACCATAGCCCCTGACCCGGTTCGTGCGGTGGGAGCCGGAGCGGGCGGTGGACACGTGCTGACGCGGGGCCAGGAACTGCATGGCGACTCCCCAGAAGAAGTGGACTGATTTTTAAGGGGTCCACCTTGGCTCTGGTGGTATCTCCCCTGCGGATGCCAGTATGAATGTCGGGGGGTAGCCCCAATAGATCCAATGGAGGGAAAAATGGACTCTTCTCGGAGCGTCGCGGAACTTGCGGACCTCCTCGGCGCCTGGTCCCGGGGCGAGGACCCCCTCTACCGGCGCCTAGCCGACACCCTGCGCGAGCTCCTCGACCAGGGCACCCTCGCCCCCGGTGAGCGCCTGCCGTCCGAGCGCGCGCTCGCCACCGCTCTCAGGGTGAGCCGTACCACCGTCGTCTCCGCCTACGACTCACTGCGCTCGGACGGCATCCTCGACAGCAGGCGGGGCAGCGGCACCCGTATCAGCAGCCGGGTGGCGCCCGTGCGCTCGGACGGCTGGTCCGCCAACGGCAACGGCAACCCCTTGTACCGCAACCTCTTCCAGCGGCAGGAGGGCCTCATCTCGACCGCCTGTCTGAGCACCCCCGCGCTCCCCGCGGTGGAGGAGTCCATCCGCCGGGTCGTGGCCGAGGACCTGCCCGCGCTCATGGCCGAGGGCTCCTACCACCCGAGCGGGCTGCCCGCGCTGCGCCAGGCCATCGCCGACCACTACGGCAGCCGTGGCCTGCCCACCAGCCCCGACCAGATCGTGGTCACCACCGGCGCGCACCAGGCCGTCAACCTGGTCGCGCAGCTCTACCTGCGCAAGGGCTCGCCCGTCGTGGTCGAGGATCCCAGCTTCGCGGGCTGCCTGGACCTGATGAGCGATCGGGGCGCAAGCTTCATCCCCGTTCCCCTCGACGACCAGGGCATCGACGGGACCGGCGTGCGCGGTGCCGTGACCGAGCACGCGCCCCACCTCGTCTACACCATGCCCTCCTACCACAACCCCACCGGCGTGATGATGTCCGTGGCGCGCCGCCGCGAGCTGGGCGAGTTGTCCGCGCGCCACGGAGTGCCCGTCCTGGAGGACTTCGCCTACACCGGCATGCGCGCCGCCGACGAACCTCCGCCGGTGGCCGCGTTCGCCCCGCGCGGTGCCGAGGTCATCACCGTGGAGTCCCTGTCCAAGATCGGCTGGGCCGGGCTCCGGCTGGGGTGGTTGCGCGCGCCCGCCGAGATGGCCCTGCGCCTGAGCCGCCGCAAGGTCCTCGCCGACCTGGCCAGTCCTCTGCTCGACCAGGCGGTGACCGTGCGCCTGCTGGAGCGCTACGACGAGCTGTCCCAGCAGCGCTCCGACCTGCTGCGCGAGGCGCTCGACCACATGGAGGAGCTGCTGCGCGAGGCCCTGCCCTCCTGGGAGTGGAAGCGCCCCGAGGGCGGGGCGGCCCTGTGGGTGCGCCTGCCCGGGGTGGACGCCCGTGCCTACGTGCAGGTCGCGCTCTCCCACGACGTGGAACTCGTTCCGGGGGACATCATGTCGGCGTCCACCGACGACCGCCACGCCGAGTGCTTCCGCCTGCCCTTCGCCTACGACCGGGCCACCCAGGAGGAACTGGTCTGGCGACTGGCCCGGGCCTGGCGCGAACTCAACCGGTACGGGCCCGTGGACGAGGCCCCGGCACGCCTGGTGGTCTGACCGGGCCCGGCCTGCGATACCCGACCCCGGTCCGGGCGTGCGGGGACGCACCCGGCGGGTCCCTGACACGGGCGAGGGCGGCACCACGTGTGGTGCCGCCCTCCGCCGTGTCCGGCGGACGCACCGGACGGGAGCTACGGGTGTCAGCCGATCTGGACCCCGCGGGCGTTCTGGAAGCGCTCCTGGACGTCGGCCCAGTTGACCACGTTCCAGAAGGCCTTGGCGTACTCAGCCTTCACGTTCTTGTACTGGAGGTAGAAGGCGTGCTCCCACATGTCCAGCATCAGCAGCGGAACGGAGCTGAGGGCGGTGTTGCCCTGCTGGTCGTAGAGCTGCTCGATGACCAGGCGCTGACCCAGCGCGTCCCAGGCCAGGATCGCCCAGCCCGAGCCCTGGATCGTGGTGGCCACGGAGGTGAAGTGCGCGCGGAAGGCGTCGAAGGAGCCGAACTGGTCGTCGATAGCGGCGCCCAGCTCGCCCTCGGGCTTGTCACCACCCTCCGGGGACAGGTTCTTCCAGAAAATGGAGTGGTTGACGTGACCGCCCAGGTTGAAGGCGAGGTTCTTCTCCAGCATCGGGATGGTCCCGAACTCGCCGGTCTCGCGGGCCTCGGCCATCTTCTCCAGGGCCGTGTTGGCACCGGAGACGTAGGTCGCGTGGTGCTTGTCGTGGTGCAGCTCCATGATCTGACCCGAGATCCACGGCTCCAGGGCCGCGTAGTCGTAGGGCAGTTCGGGGAGCGAGTACGGCGCAGACATCTCTGACGCACCTTTCCAATGACGCGATTCGTCGTGTTCACCAGCGATGGGATCGCTAGGCAGCAAGCTATCAGTCAGTCGACCGCGCACCCGATGCCAGGCTGTTTACACTCTGGTTCGGGAATAAACCGACCCCCGTCGAACCATGGCACCGGGCCCCCGCGGTTACCGACGGTGCGGGTCGCATCGCCGCGGGCACCGTGCTTTCGCGGACGGACCCGTGCCCGCCGCCCCCTCCAGCACTTCCCTGTCCGCCTCCTTCCAATCATCACCTTCGTAGAGGAATCTCCTCATACATGTGGTGTGGCAGGATGTGACGCACTTTCTCGTAGGGTGTCTGCGCGCCTGACCCAGAAATCGACATTCGCCTGTCGGTGAACTGTTGGGTGGACGTTCGTCCAGTATTCACTTGGATGACGTCGAAGGCGGAGATAATGCAGCGCCTAATTCCAGAGCCAAACCCGATCCTCGCCCAACCCGGCGAAAACAACCTATTCTTCGAGGCCGTAACCACTCATGCCTGTCTCCATATCAGGGGCGCCCGTCCCCGCGGCCCCGGACGGACCGTCCGCCTCCTCGACCCGCCCCGGCCGTGGCGGTGCCTTCCGTCCCGAGATCGAGGGCCTGCGTGCCGTCGCCGTCGTCCTGGTGGCCGTCTACCACATCTGGTTCGGCCGTGTCTCCGGTGGCGTGGACGTGTTCCTCCTGCTCACCGGATTCCTCATCACCGGTTCCCTGGTCCGTGCCCTGGAACGCGAGGGCAGGATCGGCTTCGCGGCCTTCTGGACCAAGCTCGCGCGCAGACTCGCCCCGGCCGCCGCCGTCGTGCTCGCCGCGATCCTGGCCGCCACCTATCTGTGGCTGCCGAGTTCTCGCTGGACCGACACCATCGCCGAAGTGCGCGCGGCCGCGCTCTACCACGAGAACTGGGCGCTGGCCCACGCCGCCGTGGACTACCTGGCCCGAGAGGCCGCCCCCAGCCCCGTCCAGCACTTCTGGTCCCTGTCCGTCCAGGGGCAGTTCTACCTGCTGTGGCCGCTCCTGCTGGCTCTGACCGTACTGGCCACCGCCCGTACCCGACTCACGCCGCGCCGCGCCGTCCTGGCCGTGGTCGCCGCCGTGTTCGCGCTCTCCCTGGCCTACTCGGTGTGGATCACCGGAGCGGACCAGGCCTGGGCCTACTTCGACACCGGTGCCCGCCTGTGGGAACTGGCCCTGGGCGGGGCACTCGCCCTGACGATCCACCGGATCGACCTGCCCGCACGGCTGCGCGTGGTCCTGGGCTGGGCCGGCCTGGTCTCGCTCGTCTGCTGCGGACTCCTGCTACAGGTCTCCACACTCTTCCCCGGATACGTCGCCCTGTGGCCGACCGGCGCCGCGGCCATGGTCATCCTCGCGGGGGACACCGGCAGCCGCTTCGGCGCGGACCGCCTGCTCACCTGGCGCCCACTCGTGGCCGTGGGAAGCCTCTCCTACCCCCTCTACCTGTGGCACTGGCCGATCCTGGTCTGCTACCTCCACATCACGGACCGGTCCCTGGCCAGCCCCGCCGGCGGTGCCCTGGTGCTCGGCCTGTCCCTGGCCCTGGCCTGGGCGACATCCCGGGTGGTCGAGGGCGGCACCGAACGCCTGACCCGAGGGCGTCGGACCCCGGCCTGGTCGCTCGGGGTGGCCGCCGCCCTGCTCGTCCCCGTGCTGGTCACCTCGGCGCTGTGGTCCGGACGGATCGCCGAGGAACAGCGGCTCCGAGCCGAACAGGTCGCCGATCTCGACGACTACCCCGGTTCGCTCGTGATCAGCCACCCCGAACTCACCGGGTCCCTGGCCAGCCTGCCGATCATGCCCGCCCCGGCCGACGCACGCGACGACCTGTCCACACACCACATCAGGGGGTGCCACGTCAGTCTGGAGGAGGCGCGGGTGAAGGTCTGCGAGAACGGCCCCTCCGACGCCGAGCACACCCTGGCCCTGGTCGGGGCCTCGCGCGTCGCGCACTGGTACCCAGCGCTGGAAACGGTGGCGAAGGACAACGGGTGGCACCTGCTGTCCTTCACCAAGAGCGGCTGCCAGTTCAGCACCGACACGCCCTACCAGGAGGGCGGGGTGTTCACCGAGTGCCAGGAGTGGAACACCGAGGCCATGGAGATCCTGGAACGTGAGCGGCCCGACGCGGTGGTCACCTCCTCCACGCGCTCGATACCGGACGGCGAGACGGTCCCCCCGGGCTTCGCGGAGCGCTGGCGGCAGCTGGACGGACTGGGCATCGACGTGATCGGCATCCGTGACCTGCCCAGACGCTCCTACCAGGGAGCCGAGTGCGTGGAACGGCGGCGCGCCGACGAGTGCACGACGCCCACCTCCTACGCCCACGAGGACCATGACCCGGCAGCGGCGCTGGCCGACGAGTTCCCTGACAACGTCACCCTGCTGGACCTCACCGAGCACGTGTGCCCGGAGGGCAGCTGTGACGCCGTCGTCGGCAACGTGCTCGTGTTCTGGGACCACTCCCACATGACGGCGACCTACGCCGCGACCCTCGCGCCCGTCATGGACGAGGCCCTGCGCGGGGCCGTGGGGTGGTGAGGACGCCACGGGGCGGGAGAAAAACACCGGATGCGCTGGAATGAGAAATTCATGAGGAACGGATGAACAACAGGAGAATTGCATGTACTCCCGGTTTCGATTCCCGCCGTGAAGCATCCGTCATTTCTCCGAGGCGTTAAGGTCAGAAGTGTTTAATCGGACCGTCGGGACCGTCCCTGGAGGGGGTGGCGAACCGGCAGTTCGACACGGGGAAACCGGCCCCTTCCCCTCTCGTCCCCCGCGGCCCGCGTTCGGCGGCGCCGTGTCAGGCACTCCCGTGGAGGTATCCGTCCATGCGGTCACTTCGCAGCCGTCTCCGTCCTCTCCTGGTCACCGGCGCGGTGGTCGGTGCCGCCGTGCTCTGTGTTCCTTCAGCGCTGGGGCTGGTCGGCCTGATCGACTGGGTGGATGTGTTCACCGTCACCGTCCTCGGTCTGCTCGGCGCGGCGGTGGGTGCGCTCGGAGCGGGCACGCTGCTGCTGTCCCGCCGCGTGGGCGCCCTGTCCAGGAGGGTGGCCACGGCGATGGACACCCACAGCCGCAGGATCACCGAGACGCTCGGCCACGACCGGCTGGAGGCCGCCCGCACCCTGGACGGCGTCAGCGAACGCTTCGCCCGCATGCAGGAGCACACGCTCCCCAAGATGAGCCGCGAGATCAGGAACGCGGTCGCCGTGCAGGGCCGCGACGACTACGAGCAGCAGGTCGCCTGGACCGAGCTGCGCGAGCACCTCAGCACCTCCGCCTTCATGCCGCCCCTGCGCGGATGGGCGGCCTCCCCCGACGTGCTCAGAGTCCTGGTCCGCCACATCGACCGTTCGGGCCCGGAGCTGGTCGTGGAGTGCGGCAGCGGCGCATCCAGCGTCTGGATCGGCTACGCACTGCGCCGTGCGGGCGGCGGCAGGCTCGTCGCGATCGAGCACGACGCCCGTTACGCCGAGCTCAGCCGGGATCTGGTCACCGCGCACGGGCTCGACGACATCGTCGAGGTCCGCCACGCTCCGCTGGTCGAGACCGCGAGCACCACGGTCGTCGTCGACGGCCAGAAGCGTTCGACGGCCGACCGCTGGTACGACGCCTCCGTCTTCGACGACCTGGTGGACATCGGCCTGGTGTTCGTCGACGGACCGCCCAAGGCCACCGGTACACAGGCCCGCTACCCGGCCGTGCCCGTCCTGCTGCCGCGCTGCACCGAGGACGTCGTCATCGTCCTGGACGACGCCGCGCGCGCCGACGAGCGCGCCATCGGAGACCGCTGGCTCGACGAGTATCCCGAACTCCACCGCACGGAGGAGACCGCGGAGAAGGGCGCCCACGTCTTCAGCCGCAAGGGCCTCTAGGGCGTGTCCGCGGGACACGCCCCAACGAACGCCGCGTCCCACACCTTTCGGTCTCCCACACCTTTCGGTCTCCCACACCTCTCACGGTCTCCCACATCTCTCACGGTCTCCCACCGCACCACCCGACGGGCCCCTCACGGAGTCCGACCGACACACCACGAGGTCACCCGATGATCACCACCGCCTTGCGGCACGCCCTGCGCGCCCGTGGCACCGAGACCGCCGTGCTCTGCCACACGGGCGCCGACACCCGTTCCACCCTGGCCGAGCTGCCGTTACGGTCCGACGACCTCCTCCTGGACCTGGACGCCCACCCCATGGGCCGGCCCCTGGAACTCCCGGGAGCCTGGATCAGGGACGGGGAGGCCGAGACCGGTCTCGTCGCGGTCCTGGCCGCCACACCCACCGACCTGCACCGCGCCGTCACGACCTCAACGCACCTGCCCCGGGCCGTACACGTCCTGGTCGCCCTGGCCGGCACCCCCGGACACCAGGAGCCTCCGCTGCCGGCCTCCCCGGGCATGGGCCAGTGGCGCGACCTCCAGGAAGCGCGGGTGCGCCGTGCGGACAAGAGCGGTTGGGTGTGCGAGCTGTTCTTCCCCAACGGCGTCGACACCACGGAGGTCCTCGACGCCGTCTTGCAGGGCACCCGGGGACGGCGCCGGGGTCCAGCCACCGCCCCACTGGCCGTCCTGAACGGCCCCGAGGCCCCCCTGTGGCGGTCCGGCGACACCCGTTCCCGCGGTGTGGACGCCGCCGGACCGGTCCCGCTGCGCCGTGTCACTCCCGTCGGCGACCTGGCACTGCGCGTGTCCGCCGACGGCTCCCCGCCCGAGTGGACCGACACGGCCGTTCCCGTCTTGGACCGCGCCGCCACCGGCGCGGACGCCTGGGAACGTATCGCCGGAACCGGCGGACACGCCCGGGCCCGCGGCGTCTCGCGGAGCGCCGACCCGGTCAACGCCATCGCGCCCATCGACGAGACCACGGTCAATCCCATCGGGTTCGCCAGGGTCGAGAACGGGCGCATGGCCGATCTGACGGTCCACGGCGCCCACGCCGTCGTCCGCGACGGGGACAAGGAACTGGTCACCGTCGCCGCCGACGGCACCGTCACCGATGTCGACCTGTCGCGGCTGCGCCACCTGCGCGGGATCAGGGTGGACTGGTCCGGGCACACCGGTCCCAGCGCCGCCGTGCGCGCGGTCGCGTCGCTGGCCGCTGGCGGGGTGCCCGTGCTCAGCGGCGAGGTGCCCTCATGGGCGTCGGGGCTGGGCACGACGCTCACGGACCTGATCACCAGCGCCGGTGACGAGGACCTGCGCGACCAGCTGCGCCGTGAGGAGTACAGCGTACGCCTGCGCCGTGCCGCCCTGCGTACCCATGGCCAGCGCTCCCGGTGGCGGGCCCTGGCCGCGGAGACGGGCGTCCCGGTGCCGCACGCCCCGACCGTCACGGTGATCCTGTGCACACGGCGGCCCGAGATGGTGGGGTTCGCCCTGGCCCAGATCGCCCGCCAGCGCGACGTGGACCTCGAGGTGGTCCTGACCCTCCACGGCTTCCCGTCGGACCTGCCCGAGGTGCGCTCCGCGGTCGCGGAGTTCGGGGGCACAGGGCTGCCGCTGACCGTGCACGAAGCCGATGCCGACCAGGTTTTCGGGTCCGTGCTCAACGAATCGGTGGCCCTGGCCTCCGGCGATCTGATCGCCAAGTGGGACGACGACGACTGGTACGGACCCGAACACCTGGCCGACCTGCTGCTGGCGCGCACGTACTCCGGCGGCGAGCTCGTCGGCGTCGGCCAGGACTTCGTCTACCTCGAGGAGGTGGACCTGACCGTCTGGCGCAACCGCAGGTCCGAGGCAGTCAGCCGCTTCATCGCCGGGGGCACCATCCTCACCGACCGGGTGGTGTTGGAGGAGACCGGGGGTTTCAGGCCGCTGCCCCGCGCCATCGACACCCAGCTCCTCATCGCCGTCATCCGAGGCGGCGGACGTATCTACCGCGCCCACGGACTCGGTTACGTGCTCCGCCGAACCGGCGGCGGACATACCTGGTCCGAGGACATGGCCTTCTTCCTGCACGACCACACCCAACAGTGGTTCGGCTGGCGTCCGAGCACCCTGCTGGAAGGCGAGCCCTCGCCGCTCGGCCAGCCCGCCACAGAGCCCACGGGGGGACACCGTTGACCACGCTGGACACACACCCGGAACCGAACGCCGACGACAGCGGACCCGCGTCCGTGCCCGTTCTTCCCCGGGGAGAGGCCGACTACCGGAACCAGCCGCGAGCCAGGCGCAACGACTACTCGGTGCTCCGGCCGCCTCCGCTGGGGGAGTGGACCCCGACGCTGTCGGTCAGCGTCGTGATCCCCGCCCACGGCGCTCCGGAAAAGCTGGCGATGGTGCTGGCCTCCCTGGCGGGGCAGAGCTATCCCGCGCACCTGACGGAGGTGGTCGTGGTGGACGACGGCTCTCCCGAGCCGCTGTCCCTGCCGCCGGTGCGTCCGGAGAACACCCGGCTGATCACCTCCGCACCCGGTGGATGGGGATCGGCGCACGCGGTGAACTGCGGTGTGGCCGTCTCCTCCGGGCAGGTGGTGCTGCGTCTGGACGCGGACATGCTGGTCTACCGCGAGCACGTGGAGTCGCAGATGCGCTGGCACCACCTGATCGACTACGGCGTCGCCATGGGCCACAAGATGTTCGTCGACTTCGACCCGCAGGCCATGTCCCCGGAGTACGTGGCCGCCGAGGTCCGCGAAGGACGCGCCGCCGAACTGTTCGACCGGGAGAGCGCGGACCCGCACTGGGTCGAACGGGTGATCGACGGAAGTGGTGTGCTGCGTGCCGCCGACCGCCTCGCCTACAAGGTCTTCATCGGTGCCACCGGTTCCCTGCACCGCACGCTGTTCGACGCCGCCGGCGGCCTGGACGGAACCCTCGTCCTGGGCGGTGACACCGAGTTCGCCTACCGGGTCTCCCAGCAGGGTGCTCTGTTCGTTCCGGACCTGGACACCAGCAGTTGGCACCTGGGCCGCTCCCAGATGCAGACACGTCGCGACGCGGGTATGCGGTACCGGTCCCCGTACGTGTCCAACCGGGTGCCCGACTTCCGACTGCGCCGCAAGCGCCCGGACCGGCTGTGGGAGGTGCCGCTGGTCGACGTGGTGATGGACGTGGATGGTGCCGGCCTGGAGGACGTGGACGCCACCGCCTCCGCGCTGCTGTCCGGCACCACCCCCGACATCCGGCTGTGGCTGGTCGGCCCCTGGAGCGAACTGGGGGAGGAACGCCGTTCCCCGCTGGACGAGGAGCGGCTCGACCTGCGGCTGGTCCGGGAGACCTTCCGGGGCGATCCCCGGGTGCGCCTGGCGGAGGAGGTGCCGGAGCACGACACGCGTGTGCCCTTCATGCTGCGCGTGCCCGCCGGGGTGGCGCTGCGGGGCCAGACGGCCGCCGAGCTGATGGAGGCGGCCAACAAGAACAAGGCGGGGCTGCTGTGCGCACCGCTGCCCGGCGCCACCCGGGGAGACGGTGTTCTGCGCCTGGAGCGGGTCTCCGCCTACGCCAGGGCCCGCCGGCTGTGGCCGGGCGCCGCGGCCGAGGAGCTGGACCGCGGTGTGGAGGAGGCCTACGGCACCCACTGGACGCCCGGGACGGACTTCGCGGTCCCGCAGGAGGAGGGGCAGGCCAGGCCCGAGACCCCCGAGGCGCTGCGGCGCAAGCTCGACCACGCGCTCTCCGAGGTGGAGCGGTTGCGGGCGCGTGCCAAGCGGGCCGAACGCAAACTGCGTTGGTTCACCCCCGGGCTGACCCGCAGGGCGCTGCGGAAGCTGGCCCGCTGACCCGCTTCTGAGGACGCCGCGGCCGGAGCAGGAGGAACAGGCGGAGGGCGGCGGTGTGTCGGCTGTTCGCGACACGCCGCCGCGGTCGGGTGCCACCTGTCGCCATATGATTACTCTGGGTTCTCGGAACTGGTGCGCGCCCCGACGGGTCGCGGCTCCACCTCCCACACCACCGAGGTCGCCCGATGATCACCTCCGTACTCCGTCAGGGCCTGCGCACACGCGGAAACGAGCCTGCGGTGCTGTGCCACATCGGGTTCCACAGCCGGGGTTGCGCCTATCTCGGCAAACTCCGGCTCAAAGCCCGTGACCGGCTCGTCGATCTGGACACCTGTCCCATGGGCGAACCGATCCAGATCACGAACGCGGGCGGGCCGGGCAGGCACGAGGAAGCCGGGCTGCTGGCGGTCGTGGCGGCCAGCCTCACCGACCTCCGCCGCTCCCTCACCACCGCGGTCCACCTGCCGCCCGCCGTGCACCTGGTCGTGGCCGTGGTCGACACGCCCGGCCACCAGGGGCCCTTGGTGCCCGCCCCGCCCGGTATCGACGAATGGCGCGGTCTGCAAGAGCTGCGGGTAAGACGTGCGGGCAAACGCGGCTGGGTATGCGAGTTGTTCTTCCCCGCCGGTACTGAGACCGCGTCGGCCCTGAGCAGCGTCCTGCACGGAACAGGCGGCCGCAGGCACGGCCCCAAGCCCGTTCCCCTGGGAGGGCTGCACGGCTCCGAGGGCGCTCTGTGGCGCTCCGGGGACGCCTCGGTCTCGGGGCTGGACGCCACCGGCCCCGTTCCGCTGCGCCGGGTCACACCAGCCGTCGACCTGGTCGTGCGCACCGGGGAGTCGCTGCCCGGCTGGGAGGACGAGACCGTTCCCCACCTGGACCTGGAGACCACCGGTGCCGGGTCCTGGGAGAGGCTGACCCGTTCGGAGGGCGATCGCGACCCGCTGGAGGCGGTCGGCGGTTCGCTGCGTGTACTGGAGACGGAACCGTCGGAGCTGGTCGCCCCCCTGGACGAGCGCGTCGTCAACCCCTGCGGCTTCGTCCGGAAGTCCGAGGGGCCCATGGGGGACCTCACGGTCCACGGCCCACACGCGGTCATCCGCGACGGGAAGAAGGTCCTGGCCACGATCCCCGACAACGGTACGGTCACCGACCTGGACATCAGCCGGGCCCGGTACCTGCGCGGTGTCCGGGTGGACTGGTCCGGGCACAGCGGTCCCGCGGCCGCGGTGCGTGCGGTGGCCTCCCTCGCGGCCGGGGGCGTGCCCCTGGTGAGCGGACCGGTCCCCGCCTGGGCGGCTGGGCTCGGTCAGTCCCTGACCGGCCTGTTGACCGAGGTGGGGGAGGAGGCGCTGCGCGACCCGCTCGTCCGCGAGGAGCACAGCGTCCGGCTGCGCCGCGCCGCGCTTCGGACCCACGGCCAGCTCACCCGCTGGCGCTCTCTGGCCGAGCGGTCCGGGATTCCGCTGCCGCCCGAGCCCTTGGTCTCGGTGGTCCTGTGCACTCGCCGTCCCGAGATGGTGGGGTTCGCGCTCGCCCAGATCGCCCGCCAGCGCCACGTGCGTTTCGAGGTGGTGCTGACCCTGCACGGGTTCTCCGCCGACCTGCCAGAGGTGGGCTCGGCCATCGCCGAGTTCGCCGCCACGGGTGCGCGGGCCATCGTGTACGAGGCCCCCGCCGA
Organism: Nocardiopsis sp. TRM 82005; assembly: GCF_056312425.1. Lineage (NCBI taxonomy): Bacteria > Bacillati > Actinomycetota > Actinomycetes > Streptosporangiales > Nocardiopsidaceae > Nocardiopsis > Nocardiopsis sp. TRM 82005. The sequence goes on along the minus strand of NZ_JBWDTQ010000010.1, from coordinate 88,219 downwards.
CCGGGTGTTCGGAGCCGTACTCAACGATGCCGTCGACCGTGCCTCGGGCTCGGTCGTCGCCAAGTGGGACGACGACGACTGGTACGGGCCCGAACACCTGGCCGACCTGATGCTGGCGCGCACCTATTCCGGTGCCGACCTGGTGGGAAGCAACACCGACTACGCCTTTCTCCAGGAACTGGACCTGACCGTGTGGAGGAGCTACCGCTCGGAGATCCCCTCACCCCACGTCGCGGGAGGGACCATCCTCACCGACCGCTCGGTGCTGGAGGAGGTCGGCGGCTTCCGCCCCCTGCCGCGGGCGATCGACAGCCAGCTCCTCCTGGCCGTACGACGCAACGGCGGGCGCGTCTATCGCGCCCACGGGCTGGGTTACATGCTGCGTCGCGCGGCCGAGGGCCACACCTGGAACGAGGATCCGGGCTACTTCATGCGCAAGAGCACCAGGCAGTGGTCCGGCTGGCGTCCCAGCGCCCTGATGGAGGGGGCACCCGAACCCCTGGGGCAGTCAGTGACCGAGTACACGGGAGGACACCGTTGACCACCTCAGACAACGCTTCCGGGCCGGGCCTGGCACCAGGACAGCGCCCGGCGCGGACGGACGCGGTAGTGCGGCTTCCGGACGCCGCTTCCCAGGACGCCGGCGGCCGGTCCGGACCCCGGCTGTGGCGCAACGACTACTCGGTGCTCCGGCCGCCTCCGCTGGGGGAGTGGACCCCGACGCTGTCGGTCAGCGTCGTGATCCCCGCCCACGGCGCTCCGGAAAAGCTGGCGATGGTGCTGGCCTCCCTGGCGGGGCAGAGCTATCCCGCGCACCTGACGGAGGTGGTCGTGGTGGACGACGGCTCTCCCGAGCCGCTGTCCCTGCCGCCGGTGCGTCCGGAGAACACCCGGCTGATCACCTCCGCACCCGGAGACTGGGGCTCGGGGCACGCCGTCAACACGGGTGTGGCGGACTCCTCCGGGCAGGTGGTGCTGCGTCTGGACGCGGACATGCTGGTCTACCGCGAGCACGTGGAGTCGCAGATGCGCTGGCACCACCTGATCGACTACGCGGTGGTCATGGGGCACAAGATGTTCGTGGACTTCGACCCCGAGACGATGAATCCCGGATACGTGGCCGAGCAGGTGCGCGCGGGCAGGGCCGCCGAACTGTTCGACCGGGATAGCGCGGACCCGCACTGGGTGGAGCGCCAGATCGACAGGAGCGACCAGCTGCGCGCCGCCCACCACAAGGCGCACAGGGTCTTCGTCGGCGCCACCGGCTCCCTGCACCGTGCGCTGTTCGACGGGGCCGGGGGTATGGACACCGGGCTCGTACTCGGGGGTGACAGCGAGTTCGGCTATCGCGCGGCCCAGCAGGGTGCTCTGTTCGTCCCGGACCTGGACACCAGCAGCTGGCACCTGGGCCGTTCCCAGATGCAGTCCCAGCGCGAGGAGGGGGCCCGCTTCAGGATGCCGTACGTGGCCAACCGCGTGCCCTCCTTCCACCTGCGTCGCCAGCGCCCGGCACAGCAGTGGGAGGTGCCGCTGCTGGAAGTGGTGGTGGACGTGGATGGTGCCGGCCTGGAGGACGTGGACGCCACCGTCTCCGCGCTGCTGTCCGGAACCACTCCCGACATCCGGCTGTGGCTGCGCGGCCCGTGGGACGCGCTCGGGGAGGGGCGCAGACCCCTGCTGGAGGAGGAGGGGCTGGACCTGCGGCTGGCCGGAGAGCTCTTCCGCGGCGATTCCCGGGTGCGGTTCACCGAGTCCGGACCGGAGCACGATCCCCGGACACCCTTCCTGCTGACGGTGCCCGTCGGGGCCCGGCTGGTCCCCGACGCCCTCGGCGAGCTCGTACGGACAGCTGAGCGGACGGGTGCGGGGCTGCTGTGCTCGCTTCCGCCCGGGGCCGCACAGGGGGAGGGGGCACTGCGGCTGGAGCGCACCGCCGCCTACGCCAGGGCTCGCCACCTCGCGCCCGAGACGGACGGTGAGGGACGCGACCGGCTGGTGGAGCAGGTCTGCGGCATCCACTGGACGGGTTGGGAAAGGATCTTCGAGGCACCCTCCTCCGCCACGGTGGAGAAGGAGGTCGGCGCCGCCGAGGGCACGGACCGTCTGCGCCGCCGCCTGGAGCGCGCGGAGAGCGAGGCCAGGAGGCTGCGGCGCCGCGCGGAACGGGCCGAGCGCAAACTGCGCTGGTTCACTCCGGACCTGCTTCGCCGCGCGCTGCGCAAGATCGCCCGCTGAGCGGGGCGGGGGCTCCTGGAGGCCCTTCCCGGCCCCAGGACCGGGAAGGGCCTCCAGAAAACCCCACTCCTTAGGGGACCCAGAGGCCGAGCGACTCGGCGACCAGGGCGGGGCGCTCGTGGTCCTCGATCTCCACGGTGTGGGTCGTGGTCACCAGGTAGCCCCTGGAGTTCTCCTTCACCGAACTGAGTTCGATGCCGTCACGGATGCGTGAGCCGGAGGGGACCGGCTGGAGGAAGCGCACCTTGTTGAGCCCGTAGTTGATGGACATGCTGGGCTTCTTGGTGAGCGAGATGGACGACTGGGAGAAGTGGGCCAGCATCGACAGGGTCAGGAACCCGTGCGCGATGGTGCCGCCGAAGGGGCCCGCCGCCGCTTTCTCCTCGTCGATGTGGATCCACTGGTGGTCCTCGGTCGCGTCGGCGAAGAGGGAGATCCGGTCCTGGTCGATGTTCACCCAGTCGGTGTAGCCCAGGTGTTCGCCCTGGGATGCGACTACCTCGTTGATGTCGGCAAATACGCGCACCACGCCTCCACGGTCATCGGGTCCGGGGTCGGGGGCCGGACGGTGCCGCAACTCTACCTAACGCTGTTCGGTTAGGAGGAGAGGGGGAACCCGCCCGGAAGGACCCCGAGGATCATCGGCCCCGGCTCCGGTGGGCCCCGCCGCCGCGTCCGCGCTCGACGCGGGCCTCGCGCGGGCCGTCGGCGTCCACCACCAGGGCCCGTGCGGTGCGCCCGGCCACCGAGGTGCGGTCCACCCCGTGCCCCAAGCCGCTCTCCGTCAGCGGGACCGGTACCACCCCGTCGTGCGCGCGCACCGGCGGAAGCACCAGATCGCGCCCGCGGCTCCCGGCACTGGGCATCTCCACCGGAAGGGACGCCCCCGACAGGGACGCCAGCGCGACCGCGGCGGCGCGGCCGACCCCCGTCACCGCGGACGAACCGCACCAGACCTGCCAGCCGGCGTCCACGGCGCGGTCCACCGCGCGGCGGGCCGGGGTCAGGCCGCCCAGCCGGGTCAGGTCCACGTTCACCGCGCCACCGGCCTCGGCGCGGATCGCCTCGGTGAGGTCCTCCACCGAGCCCAGCGCCCGCCCCAGCGCCACGGGGGTGCGCAGCTCCGAGGCCAGGCGTGTGTGCGCGGCCAGGTCATCCGGGTCGAAGGGGTCCTCGATCGCCAGCAGGTCCAGACTGTCCAGAACACGCAGTGAGTCCAGGTCGGCGGGGGACTCGGTGTACCGTCCGCCCGCGTCCACCTGTAGGGCGAGGAACGGAAAGCTGCTCCGTACCGCGCGCACCACGTCGGCGTCCCAGCCCGGTTCGACCTCCAGCCGAATCCGTTTGAAACCCGCTCCGACCTGCCGGTTGACCTCGGTGACCACCGACTCCACGGCCACCTGCCGGGGCAGGGTCGCCCCCGCCGTGAGCGCGGTGCGCTCACCGCCCAGGGCGTGCGAGAGCGGAGTGCCGCGCTGGCGGCTCCACAGGTCCCAGCAGGCGGTGTCCAGGGCGCTGGCCACGGCCGGGTCCCAGGGCAGGTCCGCCCATGCGCCACCGGCCTCGGTGGGCCGTGTCCAGGAGTGGCGCAGCAGGGCGGGCGCGAAGGCCGAGACCAGCGCCTCCCACTGGTCCCCGGTCGCGCGCGGTAGCTCTCCCCAACCGCTGACGCCCTCGCCGTCGGACAACCGGACCAGTACGGGGGCCCCGGCGCAGGCGCTTCGCCCGCCCGCCTGGGGCCGGAGCCGGATCAACTCGAGTTCGACGATCCGGATCGCGGTCGCCGAGCCGGTGTGTGCCACGCTGTCCCACCTCGGTGCTCGTCTTCCCGCCGGTCGTCCGGCCCCCGGGCCGGACACGGGCTTTCCTCTCGACGGTACCCCCGGTCGACCTGCGCAACCAGCCCGAGCGGTGCGGTCCACGCCACCTGGCCGGCCCGGTCGCGACCGGGCCGTGTGCGTTCAGAGGGAGGGGGATCCGCTGGGCGCGGCCGCGGTGGGCTCGGGCCAGCGGCGTGACGCCCTCCGCCGGCAGGAGCTGAAGGACGAAGCCGGGCTCCATCCTGTGCGGGACCGCGGCCACGGGGCCGACGCACTCATCGAGCACGACGGCCCCCGCAGCCCTCACCCGGAGGAGACGACACCCCCGGCGCGCCACTCAGGCGCGCTGACACCGCCGCACCCGATGGCGGGTTCCTCATCCGGACCCGTACCGCCGACGAGGACGACGTGGTCACCGTCGGTTGCGACGGTCTCGCCGCTCTCGTCGAGCAGCCGCAGCGGTCCCTCCACGGCCGAGTACCCCTCGGGCCAGGAGACCAGGTACTCGCCGCCGTCCCCGGAGGCGACGAGGAAGCAGGCCAGCTCCTCGGCGACCGTCCCCGACAGCGTTCCAGCGAGCTGTGCCTCGCCGTGGCCCTCGTCGGCACCGGCATTGGCGGAGAGGACCTCCAGCCCGCCGTCCGTCGAACCGGAACAGCCCGGAGCGAGCAGGGACACCGCGGCGGCCGCGAGCACCCCGGGATGTGTTCTCCTACGGTCAGCTCTTGGCGATCGAAGCACCCGTTGCACCACCCAGATAGCTCACTGACATGAACACGGACATGGAACCCACGCGTCCGTGGTGGATACCGATAGCGGTATTGCCGTTGAACCAGGGTCCACCGCTGTCACCGCCGTCGGTAATGTGCGACTGCACGCCGATCAGCGTCGAGTACGGCGACGGGATCGCGCTCGACCTCGCTGTCTTGGTCGCTACGTATGAGCAGCCGTACCGCGTGGTATTCCCGCGTTTGCACACGTAGTCTCCGATGGAAATACCAGCACGCGAGCGCCGGGACGTGATATCGCGGTAGTTCGTGCTACCGGTTCCGGTGTAGATACGGTTGCGCAGATTCACGCCCGGGGCGGAGTGGACCTGGGCATCGTAGGAATTGCGCATGGTGCCGGTCACGTAGTTCAGCCTGATCCCTGAGGTGGTCAGGCTCTGGGCGTTGGGGCAGTGGGCCGCTGTGGACAGCAGCCGGGTGCCGCTCCGGATCGCGACGAAGCCCGCCGTGCACGTGGTCAGGGCCAGGCCTCCGGCCTCGGTCCGAGCCAGTTCGTCGACCCTGCGGACGACGAGTGTGGAGGAGCCGCCGAGCGCGAGGGGAGCAGCCTCCTCGGCGAGGTCCTCGGCGGCGGAGCCGTCACCGAGGACCTCGATGACGGCGTTGTTGTCGACCACGTTTCCGTAGGAGTCGAACTCCACCCCCTCGGATTCCAGAGCCGCTTCGACGGCTTTCCGGTCCCGGTGGATCTCGGTGAGGCTGTGCTCGCGCTCGACGACATCGACGGGCACGTCGAGACCGGCCAGGGACTCGGGCAACTCGACGTCGTCGGCGCCACCTGCGGTGCCGACCACGACACGGAACCGGGGCTCGTGCTCGATACGGGTTCCGGCATCGTCCTCGCCGAGGTTCCGGGAGAGGTCCTCCAGAGCCGGGCCGGCCTCCTCCTGGACCCGCAGCCTCTTGACCGCTTCCTCCAGGGAGATCCCGTGTTCGGCGGCATAGGGGGCGGCGTCCGCGTTGCCGAGTTCTTCGGCGCGGACGACTTCCTCTGCGGAAACGGTGACCAGTTCCCGTCCGGACGCCGCGTCGAACTCGACGGCGGACGCGGAGCCGGCGGGCGGCGGGGCGGCCTGCCCGTTCTGGGCGCGGGCGGCGGGAGCGAGTCCGGTGATGAGCAGGGCGCCGGACATGAGGGGAATACACAGGCGTCTGCGGGGGGAGCGCAAAGCAGTTCCTTGCTTCGGGGAAATATTTCCCTGGCAAAGTATCAGGATATATGTGTCGGAACCAGAAAAATCCGACATGCAAATGGTGGCAGGGGAAGTGCCGGTCCGGCCTGCGTGTATGAGCGAAAAGTGATTCTCAGGGTTGATATGGTTTTTTGCTCCGTCACTTTCCCGTGCTGCTGTTCTTTGGGCGAACGGGTGTTCCAGTGTGTATGTTGCGAGTGCAACTGAAACATGAAACCTATGCGAATCCAGGCTCTTTCTGAAGAGAACGAGGCTCGGGGGTGCGATGGGTCACATGGCTTTGGCCGCCGGGTCCGCTTGGCGAGGCGTGTGGGAGAACCGGGACGGGCGGAGGGGCTGGGACGGCCGATGCGGGCTGAACGGGCTCGCGCTGACGCCCGTACGGTCGGGCCGATTCCCGCTCCTGGGCGCGTCGGTGCGCACGGACAGGCCGGGCAGGGCCTGTCCGGCGTCGGTGGGTTCGTGGCGGCCATGCGCGCCCGGACACGTCGGGGGCCGGTCGCCCCCCCCGCGACCGGCCCCCGACGTGGAATCCGCTGCCTCAGCCAGTGGCCAGTACCTCGTCCAACGTGCGGTGCTTGAGCCCGTGCGCCTCGGCGACCGGTGCCGACACCACGTCGCCGTCGAAGGTGTTCAGGCCCCCGGCCAGCGACTCGTCCTCACGCAGGGCCCGCCGCCAGCCCTTCTCCGCCAGCGCCAGCGTGTAGCGCAGGGTGTCCTTGGTCAGCGCGTGGGTGGAGGTGTTGGGCACCGCTCCCGGCATGTTCGCCACGCAGTAGAACACCGTGTCGTGTACCTGGAACGTGGGGTCGGCGTGCGTGGTGGGACGCGAGTCCTCGAAGCAGCCGCCCTGGTCGATGGCGATGTCCACCAGCACGGCGCCCGGGCGCATCCGGGACACCAGCTCGTTCGACACGAGTTTGGGCGCCTTGGCCCCCGGAACCAGCACCGCGCCGATCACCAGGTCGGACTCCAGTACCGACTGCTCCAGCTCCAGGGCGTTGGACACCACGGTCCTGACCCGGCCCTGGTAGAGCGCGTCCACGTGCCGCAGCTTGTTCACGTTCAGGTCCAGCACGGTCACGTCGGCGCCCATGCCCACCGCGATCTGCGCCGCGTTCAGACCGGACACACCCGCGCCGACCACGGTCACCCGAGCCGGGCGCACCCCGGGCACCCCGCCCATCAGCACGCCGCGGCCGCCGTTGGGACGCTGTAGGGTCACCGACCCCACCTGCGTGGACAGGCGGCCCGCGACCTCCGACATCGGCGCCAGCAACGGCAGCGAGCCGTCCGGCAGCTGCACGGTCTCGTAGGCGATGCCGGTCACCCGCTGCTTCAGCAGCGCGTCGGTGCACTCGCGCGACGCGGCCAGGTGCAGGTAGGTGAAGAGGGTCTGCCCCTCACGCATGCGGTGGTACTCGGCCGGGATCGGCTCCTTGACCTTCAGGATGAGCTCGCCCGCGGCCCACACCTCATCGGGGCTGTCCAGGATGCGGGCGCCCGCCGACTCGTATTCGGTGTCGGGGATGGAGGAGCCGAGGCCCGCGTCGCGTTCGACGACCACCTCGTGGCCCCGGCTGACCAGTTCGTGGACCCCCGCGGGAGTGATGGCCACCCGGTACTCGTGGTTCTTGATCTCACGGGGTACGCCGATGCGCACGGTTCCTCCTACTGGTATCTCCGTTGATACCCCCACTGTGACCTGCGGAGGCACTTCACCGCCATCGTCAACATGCGTGGCTGTCAGCGACCTTGTTGACAACATGTAAGGCGGCTGTGTGGCGTGTGACACGGTCCCGCGTCCGGTGTGCACGGTTCGGGCCGAAGCGTCCCTGACCTGACCCGCTCACGGGTCACCCGGTCGGGGAACCGCGGCGGCCGCCCCGCGGGCTGGTTCTGTGCCCCGAGACCCACACCTGTCCCACACGGCCTGTCAGCTCCCTACCCGCGTACGGGCTCGGATCCACCACCGGGACCGCCACCCGCGCGGCTGGGTCGAAGGCGACCAGGTCGGCGTCGACGCCCTCCGCGATCCGCCCCTTGTCACCCAGCCCCAGCAGCTCGGCCGGGCCACCGGCCGTCCACCGCGCCAAGTCCGCCAACCCGCGGCCGCGCCGGTGCGCCGCCGTCCACAGCGCCGACAGGCTCCACTCCAGCGTGTACAGGCCGTGGGCCGGAAGGTGCCCCGACCCCACCGTGGTGATCGCCGAACCCTCCGCCAGGAGCGCGCTCCACAGCGCCCTTCGGTTGGCGTCCGAGCGCACCGGTGGCCGACAGGCGTGCGCGGGCGACTCCTGGGCCAGCGTCTCCGAGGGCAGGCACAGGTAATGCGGGCAGGTGTGCGCGGACAGCGCCACCCCGATCGACCCCGCCGCCGCCAGCAGCGCCGCGCACTCGGCCGCCGTGAACGGGCACACGTGCGTACGCGCGCCCACCACACGGGCCGCCGCGATCACTCGCTCCAGCCCGCGACGCTCCGCCCGGGGCGGCCGCTGCTCCGCGGACACCGGAGGGGCCCCCAGCTCCCGGGCGTCCTCGGCGTGTACCAGCAGCACGCTGTCCAACGTCGCGAGCTCGGCCATCGACTTGCGCAGCTGGGCGTCGCTCAGCGCCGCCATGTCCGGGGCGCCTCCGTCCGACAGGGAACAGTGGAAGGCCACCGCGCCCGCCGCCTGTAGGTCGGCCAGGTCGAGCGGGCCGGTGCCCCGGGTCACCCCGCCCAGGAACAGCACCGAAACCGGGGCGCCCAACGCGGCGCGCTGGTGGGCCTGGAGCGTGTCCGCGCACGTGACGGCGGGTCTTGTCGGGGCGGGTGAGGCCACCACGCAGGTCACCCCGCCGCGCAGGGCGTCCGCGCCCACCAAGCGGTAGGACTCGGACAGATCCCGTCCCGGCACGTGCACGCCGACGCCCACGTCGACGGCTCCGGGCAGCAGCGCCACATCGCCCAGGTCGGTCACCTCGCGCGCGGGCATGTCCGCGCCGTAGGCGTCCACCGCCTCGATCCGGCCGTCGCGCACTCCGACGGAGGCGGGCCCGACCCCGTCGGCGGCGACCACGCGCCTGGACCTGACCACACTGTCGAACACGGTCATCGCCGTCCCCTTCACTACGCTCGCGACGAGAGGGTGTGCTGTGAGGAGCCACGGGGAGGGGCCGTGGCACGGCGGGGCGTCGAACGGCGGGGAAGCGGGAGAACCGTCGCTCCGACAGGACCTGAGCGTATCGCGAAGGTCCCCTCCGCAAGGGGAAAACGCGACATCCTCCCGGAAACGCCGCGTGACCGGTGACGTCCACGGGGGAGCCCTGACGTCACCCAAGTCCGACACTGTGTAGTAAACGGTTTAACCTTGGTCCAGGTGTTCCTCCGTGCGCTGCCCCTGCCGGAAGTATCCGGACAGTAGCGAGGTGGTCACACGGCCAAGGGCGCTGACCAGCCATCGAAACGAGACCGACGACGGAGTGGCGCGTGGCTCCTCCCGCACTGAACCCGAAATCCCCCCTCCAGGAACACCATGACGACGCTCCGGGTACGGGGCGCGTTCCCCTCTTCGCCGCGACCGCCGCGGCCCTGTGCCTGATCGGTCTGAGCCTGACACTCATTCTCGGCGGCGCGGCCTTCCCCGAGGTCATCCCGGGCCTGCCCGACGCCGGTGAGGCCGTCCGCTGGGGCATGCCGCTGGCCAAGGTCGCCATGGACGCCGCCGCGGTCGTGACGACCGGCTTGCTGCTGCTCGCGGCGGTCCTGCTGCCCTCCCACAAGGGCAGGCTGTCCCGGCAGGCGGTCGGCTACGTGCTCGGCGCCACCTGGGCGGCCCTGGCCTGGGCCGTCGCCGCCGTGTTCGCCCTGTACTTCCAGGCCTCGGAGTTCCTGGCCAAGACCGCCGGCCAGGTCACCGTCGACGAGGTCACCGCCTACGCGGGGTCGGTCTCCGGCGGCGTCGCGCTGATGTTCGTCATCCTGCTCACGACCGGCATCGCCCTGTTCGGCCGCACGGCCACCAGCGCCACCGGCGGCCTGTGGCTACTCGTCCTAGCGCTGGTCGCCATCACACCTCCGGCGCTGACCGGCCACTCGGCCTCCTCCGGAGCGCACGAGCTGGCCGTGACCGGTCTGGCCATGCACGTCATCTCCATCAGCATGTGGGTGGGCGGCCTGGTCGCCGTCACCTACCACGCGGTGCGCCGGGACGCGCAGGACCCGTCGGTGGCCGCCAACCGCTTCAGCCGCCTGGCCCTGTGGGCCTACGTCGGCGTGGCCGTCAGCGGCGCGGCCAGCGCGTTGGCGCGCCTGTACTCCCTTGAGGACCTGATCCTCACCGAGTACGGGCTGATCATCCTGATCAAGATCATCCTGTTCGCGGTCCTGGGCGCCTTCGGCTACATGCACCGCGAGTTCGCCCTCAAGCGCCTCGACGGCGCGCCGCAGGGCACGGCGGGCGAGGTCTTCCGGCGCCCGCTGTTCCTGCGCGTGGCGCTGGTCGAGGTGCTCATCATGGCCACCGTCATCGGCGTGTCCGTCGGACTGGGGCGCACCGCGCCGCCCCCGCCGCTCGAGAGCACCGTCGACCCGGCCACCGTCATCCTCGGCTTCCCCGTCCCGCCGCCCATGAGCGCCGGGACCCTGCTCACGCTGTGGCGCCCGGACCTGTTCTTCATCATGGTCGTGGTGATCGGTGGCGGGCTGTACGCGGCCGGTGTGGCACGGCTGCTGCGCCGGGGCGACGCCTGGCCCGTCGGGCGCACCGTGGCTTTCGCGGCGGGCCTGCTGACGATCGTCGCCATGCAGCTGAGCGGGTTCGCGACCTACTCGATGGTGCTGTTCTCGACGCACATGATCCAGCACATGGTGCTGTCGATGCTCACCCCGATCCTGCTGGTGCTGGGCGCGCCGATCACCCTGGCCCTGCGCGCGCTCCGGCCCGCGGCCCGGCGAGGGGACAGGGGGCCGCGCGAGTGGCTGAACCTGTTCCTGAACAGCCGCTACTCCAAGGTGGTGACGCATCCGGCGGTCGCCGCCCCGCTGTTCGTGTTCAGCCCCTACGCGCTGTACTTCACCCCGCTTTTCGCCACGCTGATGAACGACCACCTGGGCCACATGTTCATGAGCGTGCACTTCCTCCTCGTGGGCTTCCTCTTCTACTGGATCATCGTGGGGGTGGACCCGGCTCCGAGGAAGGTGCCCTTCCTGCTGCGGCTCCTGCTGCTGCTGGTGGCGATGGGCTTCCACGCCTTCTTCGGCATCACGATCATGATGCAGACGGCTCCGCTGGCGATGGACTTCTACGGCCAGTTCGACGTGCCGTGGCTGGAGGGACAGGCCGAGGACCAGTACACGGGCGGCGGCGTGGCCTGGGCGCTGGGCGAGATCCCCACCGTGCTGGTCATGATCGCGCTGGTCCGGCAGTGGTCGCGCGACGACGAGAAGCAGGAGCGCCACCGCGAACGGCACAGCCGCCGCGGCGGTTCCGACGACGCCGACATGGACGCCTACAACGCCTATCTGGCCGAGCTCGACCGGCGCTCGCGCGGTCCGGGCCCGGCCTCGGGCAACGCGACCCTGGAGGCGCCGGAGCGGACCGAGCGGCCCTCTGGTGACCAGGCCGGGCCGAACGGGTAGGGCGGCGTTTCGGCCCGCCGTTCTCGACGGCGCGGACCGGATCCGTACGGGGGCGTACCGGGGGTGCGCCCCCTCGTCGTCGCTCCGGGACTTCTTCCCCGGCCAGCGCCCCGAAGGCGCCCTACCGGGACGCGCTGGCCGGGGTGATCCCGCTGGTGCGCTCCGCAGGAGGGCAGGGACACGGAAAACGCCCCGCGCCGGAGGGGCACGGGGCGTGATGGACGGGGAATCAGACGACGAGGACGGCCACGGACGCGCCCACCAGTCCCAGGGCCAGGCAGAAGAGCAGACCCACGGCCAGGACGGGCAGGGAGGGCCGCAGTGAGGCGAGGGCGGACTGGTTGTCGGCCGTGGCCTGGCGGCGGGCCAGCATCGGCAGCATGCCCACGTTCACCGCGTACACGACGGCCACGACGCAGCTGGCCGCGGCGAACGCCGTCCAGAAGCCGGCCCCGGCGGACAGCGTGTTGGCCGCGGTCAGCGTCGGAAGCGCCACCAGCAGCACCACCGAGGCGGCCCCGAACGCCACCCGCACCCTGGGCGTCGCCCCGCGATCCCTTCCCGGGAGTACGAGGAGCAGACCGATGAGGGCCGCCATCATGATGGCGCCCACGATTCCGAACACGGCGATGTTGACCAGCGAATTCACGCTGGCCATTGTCGCACCGACCCGGGGTGGACCCGATCCGGGTCGGGTGTGCGCGGCCGGTCCGCGCGCGCCGCCGCCGAACACACGGCACGCGCTTGTCGCGGCGCGTCTGGTTCCGGCGGGTCAGCCCACGTGCCTCACCTTCGAGCCCGAGGCGCTCTTGACCACCTTCAGCTGCGTCGACACACGTTGCCTCAGGTCGGCGACGTGGCTCACCACCCCGACGGCACGGCCGCCGTCCCGCAGCCGGTCCAGTACGTCCAGCACCTCTTCCAGGGTGTCCTCGTCCAGGGTGCCGAACCCCTCGTCCACGAACAGCGTGTCGATGTCCGCGCCGCCCGCCTCGGCGCTGGCCACGTCGCCCAGCCCCAGCGCCAGGGCCAACGAGCTGAAGAACGTCTCCCCGCCCGACAGCGTGGCCGGGTCGCGCTCCACCCCCGTCCAGGCGTCGACCACCCGCATACCAAGGCCGCCGGCCGAACGCGCGCGCCCGTCACCGGCGGCCTTGTCCACCGTGTACCGCAGCTCGTACCGGCCGTCCGACATCGTCACCAGGCGGTCGTTGGCGGCGGCCACCACCTGTTCCAGGCGGGAGGCCAGCACGTACGCGGACAGGCGCACGTTGTCGGTGTTGTCGGGGGAGGTTCCCGCTACCAGGCCGCGCATCCCCTCGGCCACCGTGTAGCGGCGCAGGACCGGCTCGCAGTCGGCCAGCCGCCGCCGGAGGTCCCCGCGCAGTTCGGTGAGGCGGTCCGCCCGCTGCTCCAGCCTGCTCCGCCAGGTCACCGCGAGGTCGGCGGTCTCCGAGGCGTGCCGGGCGTCGGCGGCCAGCGCCTCCAGGTCCGGGACGGGCCGGTCTCCCGCGGTGGCCAGGTCGGGATCGGCCAGCCTCGCCTCGACAGCGGCCGACTCGTCGTCGAAGGAGCGGGCGTCCTCGCGCAGCGAGCGCCGCTGCCGTTCGTCCACGGCGGACTCCCACACCCCGGCCTCGTCGGCGAACCGGGCGTCGGCCCGGGCCCGCTCGGCCTCGGCGACGGCGGCGCGCAACTCCTCGGAGGCCCGGTCGCGGTTGACGGCGGCCTCGGCGGCGGCACGGAGCAGGTCGGCCTCTTCGCTGAGCCTGGTGATCCGCTCGTCCAGCCCCGCGTCGTCCCCGCGTGCCCGGTCCAGCAGCGCGGTGAGCCTCCCGTGCTCGCGGACGGCGTGCTCCAGGTCGGCCTCGACCTGGGCCTCCTGGCGGGTCAGCTCGCCCTCGCGGGTACGGGCCCTCCCCAGGTCGGCTTCGACCCGTTCCAGCGCCTCCTCCGCCCGGTGCGCGTCCTCTGCGGCGGCTCGGGCCTCCGACAGTGCTCTGAGCTGGGCCTCCACCTCCTCACGTGCGGATTCCGCGGTGCGGTCCCCGGCGCTTTCGTATGCGGCCCCGCGCCGTTCGCGCAGCGCCACCACGGCGTTCTCCGCCTCGGTGCGGCGGTCGGCGGCGGCGTCGGCGGCGGTCTGGGCCCGCTTCTCCTCCTCCGCCGACACCAGCCCCTCCCCGGAAGGACGGGCGGGGGAGGGATGCTCCACCGACCCGCACACCGAGCACGGCTCGCCGGCGGAGAGGCCGGCCGCCAGTTCGGCGGCCATGTGGGTGATCCGGCGCTCGCGCAGTTCGAGGGCGCGGTCACGGGCGCCCTGGGCGGCGTCCACCGCCGCGCCGTGCCGCTCGCGGGCCTCCTCCAGTTCCCGGCCGAGGCGGTCGTACTCCACGGCCGAGTCCCGGCGCCGTTCGGCGGCGGCCAGGACGGTCTCGGCCGACTCCACCTGACCCGCCCGGTCGCGCAGTCCGCGCAGTTCGGCGGTCAGGCGCTCCACCCGGGGCGGGAGGTCGGCGACCAGCCCGCGCTGATGGTTCAGCTGGTCGCGGATACCGCCCAGACGTCCGTTGAGCGCGGTGACGGAGCGGCCCAGGGCCTGGCAGCGCTCGGCGTCCCCGCGCAGCAGGTCCAGACGGGCCAGCTCGTCCCGGCGCTCCCGCTCGGCGCCGCGCAGCGCCTCCTGGGGGCGGACCGGTCCGGCGGCCCCGTAGCCGGAGCCGTCGGGCTCCGCGGGGAACAGGGCCGCGGTGTCGACCCCGGAGAGCCCGCTGACCAGGGACAGGTGGTCGGTGACGGCCAGCTCGGCCTTGTCCAGCTCGGTGCGGCGACTGTCACGGGCACGCAGGAACGGCAGTACCGACTCGGCGCGCTCGGCGGCGTCGAGCCGGGCGTCGATCCCGGCACGCCAGCCGGTGTGCTCGGCGAGCCGGGCACGGCGCTGGCGCGCGGCGGCCAGCCGCTCCTGGCGGTCGCGCAGCTCGCGTCCTTCGGCCAGGACCCGCTGTGCGGCCTCGCGGGCCCCGGTGAACTCCCCGGCCACGGATTCGGCGTCGCGCGCGGTCGCGGTGGTGACGGCGGCCAGCTCGGCGGCCCACGCCGACAGCTCCTCCGGCAGGTGGGGTGCGGCGGACCGGCCGACCTCGGTGATCCGGCCCGCGACCTCGCGCACCTGGTCGTCGGCGGACTCCACCTCGCGGCGCAGCTTGTTGGCGTGCCCCTTGAACCACTCCTCCACGTCACGGAACATGCGGGTGTTGAAGATCCGCTCCAGGGAGTCGCGCCGGTCGTCGGATCTGGCGCGCAGGAAGCGGGCGAAGTCGCCCTGGGGGAGCATGGCGGTCTGGCAGAACTGTTCGAGGGTGAGCCCGACCAGGTCGCCGACGAACTGCCCGGCCTCGTCGGGGCGGTTGGTGACGCCCTCCCACCTACCGTTGAGCCGCTCCTGGACGATGACCTTGGCGTTCTCGATCTTGGTGCCGGTCCCGCGCTTCTTGGGCCGCTCCCAGCGGGGGCTGCGCTCGATACGGACGTGGCGGCCCTGGACGGTGAACTCCAGGGTGATCCGGGGGAGGCGGTCCAGCGGCGCGTGGTCGCTCTTGGGGGAGCGGTCCTTGCCGCGTGCGCCCGGAACGCTGCCGTACAGGGCGAAGCACACCGCGTCCAGCACGGAGGTCTTGCCGGCTCCGGTGGGGCCGTGGATGAGGAAGAGGCCGCCCGCACTGAGACGGTCGAAGTCCACCTTCTCGGTGCCGGCGAACGGGCCGAACGCCTCGATGGTGAGGGTGTGCAGCCGCATCAGCGCGTCCCCTCCTGGAGCCGGACCTGCTCTACGGCGGTGTTCACGAGAGCCTCCTCCTCGGGGGTGGCGGAGCTGCCCCTGGCCCACTCGACGAAGTCGGCGACCACCTGGCGCTCGCCGCGGTCGGCGACGGAGGCGGCGACCGGGCGGGTGCCGGGGGAGCCGCCCTCGGGAGCGAACTCCAGGACCAGGGTGTGGGGAAAGCGCTCGCGCAGCCGGTCCATGGGGCGGGCGGGACGTCGGGGGTCGGTGAGGGTGACCTGGAGCCAGTGGCCGGTGTAGGCCTCCCACTCGGGGCGGTCGAGCAGATCCTCGATCCTGCCGCGGATCCGGGCGAGCGGGCGGGGGACGGGCGCCTCGGCGAACTCGGCGCCCGCCAGGCCGTCGGCGTCCAGGTCCACCACCCAGCAGCCCTTGAGGTGGCGCTCCTCGGAGAAGGAGTAGGCGATCGGACTGCCGGGGTAGCGCACGGAGGGAGTGATGGTCTGCCGTCCGTGCAGATGGCCCAGGGCGACGTAGTCGACCCCGTCGTAGACCGAGGCGGGCACGTACGAGGCGCCGCCCACGGAGATGTCGCGTTCGCTGTCGGAGGGTTCACCGCCGGTGACGAAGGCGTGGGACAGGACCACCGAGCGGGTGCCGGGGCGCTCGGCGAGGTCGGCGCGGACCAGGTCCATGGCGTGCCCGACGGCCGCGGCGTGGCCGCGTTCTGACAGGTCCCAGTGGTGGCGGGCGATCTCCGGTTCGAGGTAGGGGATGCCGTAGAAGGCGACGGGTCCGTGCTCGTCGTCGACGAGGACGGGGGTGCCGACCCCGTCCAGGGAGCTGCGCAGGTGCACGCCGGAGGCGTCGATGAGGCCGGTGGCGAAGGACATCCGCGTCATGGAGTCGTGGTTGCCGCTGATGAGGACGGCGCGGGCCCCGGTATCCCGGATGCGGCTGAGGGCATGGTCGAACAGCCGGACGGCGTCCACCGGGGGGAGCGCGCGGTCGTAGAGGTCGCCGGCCACGACCACGACGTCGATCCGGCGTTCGTGGATGGTGTCGACGAGGTGGTCGAGGAAGGCGGCCTGGGCGTCGATGAGGTTCTCCCTGTGGAAGGAACGACCCAGGTGCCAGTCCGAGGTGTGCAGCAGGCGCATGGCACCGGACATTACCGAAGGTGCGAGCTCCGCGTTCGGAGAAAGCCGGTTCTGTGGACGACTGTGGGATATCGGTGTGCGTGCTCCCGCTGGCGGGAGCGTCAGTACTTGCGCGCGAGGGTGAGCCCGTCGCCGACGGGCAGCAGCACCTGGGCGACGCGGTCGTCGGCGACAAGGCGGTCGTTGAAGTCGCGGATGCCCTGCACGTGCTTCGAGGTGATGCTGGGGTCCACCACCCGTCCGTGGGAGAGGGTGTTGTCGGCCAGGATCAGACCGCCCGAGCGGATACGGGGGACCAGTTCCTCCCAGTAGCCGACGTAGCCCTCCTTGTCGGCGTCCACGAAGGCCAGGTCGAACTGGGGCTCGGGGGGCAGCGCGCGCAGGGACTCCAGGGCCGGGCCGAGCCTCAGGGTGATCTTTTCGGCGACCCCGGCGCGCTCCCAGTAGCGGCGGGCGACGGAGGTCCACTCGTCGCTCACGTCCAGGGCCAGCAGGCGGCCGTCCGCGGGCAGGCCGCGCGCGAAGCAGATCGAGGAGTAGCCGGTGAAGGTGCCCACCTCCACGACGTCGCGTGCGCCGGAGATCCGGGTGATCAGGGTGGTGAAGGCGCCCTGTTCGGGGCCGATCTGCATGCCCTGCTGCTCGGGGAAGAGCCGCGCGGTCTCCTCCGCCAGGTCGGCGAGGACGTCGTCGACGGGCTCGCTGTGGGCGACGATGTAGGCGTGAAGTTCCGGGGTCAGGCTCTCTGAGGATCGTGTCACGTCCGCCAGCCTAGAACAGTGCCCCTCACGCCGACCAACACCCAGATCAGGACGTCGTGTCCGGGGGAACCGGGCCCTCGGGGCGGGCGCGGGCCCCGGCGGCGACGTTCCCGGCCGGGCGGCCGGGGCCGCCCGGTACCGGGTCGCCTCCTGGTACCCGCTAGTACTCGGGTAGGAGGGCGGGCCAGTCGAAGAGGTAGAGCGCCCCCACGATGATGCACACGGTCAGCAGCGGGGTGACCAGCTTCTGCTCGACGGGGCCGTCGGTGACGAAGCCCTTGCCCTGGCCGAAGCGCTTCTTGAAGAAGGGCCAGAAGATCGGCACGCCCATCTTGGTGATCATGTCGCCGAAGAAGTGCAGCACCACTCCGAAGGCCACCGCCAGGCCCAGCCAGTTGTAGTTCACCCCGGCGGTGAACAGGGCCAGCGTGATCCCCCCGGTGACCATCGCGTTGATGACCCCCGAGGCGATGCGGTTCTTGTCCAGGCCGAAGCCCAGGCCTTGGAAGGCGATGCCGACCAGCAGGAACACGAAGACCTGGACGGCCATCTCCGACCACAGCGCCAGCAGTTGGACCAGTACGCCCACGAGGGCCGCGAAGAAGAACGAGTGCGTCCCCATGCGGTGCCCGCCGAAGAGGAAGCCGAGCATGTCGCCCAGTGTCTCGGTGACCTTGCCGTAGGTCTTGGTCACCGTGGCGCTCTTGTGGTCCAGATCGGGCAGCAGGGCCGCACCAGCGCAGACCAGGGAACCGGCGACGATCTCGCCGGGCCCCAGGTGGAAGCTGAGTCCGAGAAATTCCGTTCCCTGGACCAGCGGAACGACCGCCATCCAGCCGACCACGCCACTCAGTGCGTGCGAGTGCCCCATCATGGCCGGAACCGTAGCGGAGTATGGCATTCACTGCCAACGCGGGGTGGCCGCGAACGCCTCACTCGTCACCCAGCGCACACGGGTCGTTCCGGTGCCGGACCCCGGGGACGAATGTATGCCGATGTCACGGCGCTCCCCGTAGGTCATTGACGGTAATAACCGCCGGTTGGTAAACAACCACCAACCCCGGGTGGCGCGCCACCACCCTCACGATCCTCTGACAGGGGCCGCACATGGACTCCCACCGCATTTCTTCCGGCACCCTTCTCCGACGCGCGGCCGCCACGGGCGTTGCGCTGCTGCTCGTCGCGGGCACCGCCGCGGCGGACGAGGGCGACCGCGACACCCTCACGATCGCCATCTCCCAGCAGGTGGACTCGTTCAACCCCTTCACGGCCCAGCTCGCCGTCACCACCAACATCCTCCGCCACGTCTACGACTCCCTCATCACGATCGACCCCGAGACGAACGAGCCCGCGGCCTCGCTGGCCACGTCCTGGGAGGCGAGCGACGACGGACTCACCTGGGTCTTCGATCTGCGCGACGACGTCACCTTCTCCGACGGTGAACCCCTCACCGCCAGCGACGTGGCCTGGACCTTCACCACGATGATGGAGAACGAGGAGGCCTCCATCGCCAACGGCAGCTACGTCTCCGGCTTCAGGCTGGTCACCGCCCCTGACGACCACACCGTGGTCGTCGAACTGGACGAGCCCCAGGCCACCATGACCTCCCTGAACGTCCCGATCGTGCCCGAGCACGTCTGGGAACCGCTCCTGGAGGAGGGGGGCGACGCCTTCGCCGAGTACGGCAACGAGGACTTCCCGACCGTCGGCAGCGGCCCCTTCGTCCTCGCCGGGCACGACCGGGGCAGGTCCATCACC
The DNA here is from genome assembly GCF_056312425.1 of Nocardiopsis sp. TRM 82005. Lineage (NCBI taxonomy): Bacteria > Bacillati > Actinomycetota > Actinomycetes > Streptosporangiales > Nocardiopsidaceae > Nocardiopsis > Nocardiopsis sp. TRM 82005. Next base: position 69,094 of record NZ_JBWDTQ010000010.1, on the reverse strand, counting down.
CTGGAGGCCAACCCTGACCACTGGCGCGGCGCCCCCGGCTTCGACGAGATCGTCCTGCGCTACTACTCCGAGAAGGACGCGGCCGTGGAGGCCCTGCGCGGCGGCGAGGTCTCCTTCGTCTACGAGCTCACCCAGGCCCAGGCCAACGCCCTGGAGTCCGCCGAGAACATCCACGTCAACAGCGCCGACGGCAAGCGCTTCCAGGCCTTCACCACCAACCCCGGCGCCGTCACCCAGGACGGCGAGGAGTTCGGCGACGGACACCCCGCCCTCGCCGACCGCACCCTGCGCCAGGCCATCGCCATGGCCATCGACAACGAGGAGATCGTCGACAAGGCGCACGGCGGCCAGGCCGTCGCGGCGGGCGGCTACATCCCGCCCCGCTACGCCGACTTCCACTGGGAGCCCGAGGGCGGGGAGGCCGCCTTGGACTTCGATCCCGCCGCCGCCAACACCATGCTCGACGAGGCCGGATACGAGACGGGCGACGACGGCGTGCGCGTCTCACCCGACGGCGACCGCCTCGGACTGCGCATGCACGTCCACCAGGACCGTCCCGCCAACGTCAACGCCGGACTGATCCTGGTCGAGCGCCTCGCCGACATCGGCATCGAGGTCGAGAACCTCACCGTCGACCCCGGCGTACTCAGCGACGCCCTCTACGCCGGCGAGTACGACCTCATCTTCACCGGGTGGACGGTCAACCCCGACCCCGACTACGTCTTCGGCATCCACACCTGCGGAGCCCTGCCCACCGAGCCCGGAACGATGCAGGGCGACGCCTACTTCTGCGACGAGGAGTACGACGAGCTCTACGAGGCCCAACTCGCCGAGTACGACCGCCCCGCGCGTGCCGAGCTCATCCACCAGCTCCAGGAGGTCCTCTACCGCGAGGCCGTCGTGAACGTCCTCGCCTACCCCAACATCCTGGAGGCCTACAACACCGACCAGATCGCCTCCATCCAGTACGAGCCCGCCGAGGGCGGCAACATCTGGGGCCAGGAGGGCTACTGGGCCTGGTGGTCCGCCGAACCCGCCTCCGCCGAGGCCGGAGCCTCCGCAGCCGGGCTCTCCACCGGGGCCTGGATCGGTACCGGAGCCGTCCTGGCCGTCCTCGTCGCCGCCGGAGGCTTCCTGCTGTTCCGCCGACGCGCCACCATGGAGGACCGCGAGTGACCAGTACTCCCACCACGGTGGGCGACCCGCCCGGGCCCGGGGCGGACGACGCCTCCGTCCCGCCGGACCCCGCCGGGCCCGGCCGCCTCCGACGCGTCACGCGCTACGTGGCCGGACGCCTGGCGACCGCGGTGGCCTCCCTGGTCGCCGTGGTCGTCGCCGGGTTCTTCCTCTTCCGGATCCTGCCGGGCGATCCCGTCCGCGCCATGACCGAGGGCCGCGAGGTCACCGCCGAGCAGCGCGAGGAACTGCGCCGCCAGTTCGGACTCGACCAGCCCCTGTGGCAACAGTTCCTGGACTACGCGGCCGGACTGCTCCGCCTCGACCTCGGCACGTCCTTCCAGTACCGCGAACCGGTCGCCGACCTCATCCTGAACCGGCTCGGCCCCACGGTCCTGCTCGCCGGGACCGGCACGGTGGCCGCCGCGCTCTTGGGCCTGTTCCTCGGCGCCCGCGCCGGATGGCGGCCGGGCAGCCGTGGAGACCGGGCCAACACCGCCGTGGCCCTGTTCTTCTGGTCGGTGCCCACGTTCTGGCTCGGCCTGCTGCTCGTCGTTCTGCTGGCCTCCGGGCGCGGGTTCGTGCCCGGCCTGTTCCCCACCGGAGGCATGGTCGACCCGGACGTCGGAGGGCCCCTGGAGACCGTGTTGAACACCGCCTGGCACATGGTGCTGCCCGTCACCACCATGGTCGCGGTCATCTACGCCCAGTACCTGATGATCATGCGCTCCTCGCTCATGGACGAGAAGGGCGCCGACTACCTCACCACCGCGCGCGCCAAGGGCCTGCGCGACACCCTGGTGCGGCGCAGGCACGCCGTGCCCAACGCACTGCTGCCCACGGTGACGCTCGTCTTCCTCAACCTCGGCCAGGTCGTGTCCGGCGTGATCCTCGTGGAGACGGTGTTCTCCTGGCCCGGCCTCGGACAGCTCTTCTACTCCGGCCTGCGCGTGCCCGACCTCGGCCTCGTCCAGGGCCTGTTCGTGGTCTTCGCGGCCTCGGTGATCCTCATGAACCTTCTCGCCGACCTGGTGTACCCGCTGCTCGACCCCCGGGTGCGTCCGTGAGCGCCCCCGCCGGGACACCCGGCACCCCGGAGACCAACGGGACCGGCCGAGCGGGGCGGGCCGACGGCCCCGCGACGCCGGTCACCCCGGGCTCACTCGCCCGCAGGCGCCGACGCGAGGCCCTGCGCCGCTTCGCCCGTGAGTACGCCCGCAACCGTGCCGGGCTGCTCGGCCTGGCCGCGCTGCTGGGCATCGGCGTCCTGGCGCTGAGCGCCCCGCTCTTCGTCGACCAGGCCGAGCTCACCGTCACCGGCGCACCCGGCGCCGCCTACCAGCCGCCCAGCGCCGAGTACCCGCTCGGCACCGACAACTTCGGCCGCTCCATCCTGGACCTGATCGTCTGGGGCTCGCGGGTGTCGCTCTCAGTGGGCTTCCTGGCCACGGCCGTCTCCGTGGTCCTGGGCACCCTGGTCGGGATGACCGCCGGGCACTTCGGCGCGTCCGGCGGCGCCGGGAGAATCGTCTCCTCGGCGCTCATGCGCGTCACCGACTGGTTCCTGGTCCTGCCCACCCTGGTCCTGGCCGTGGCCCTGGCCGCCGTGCTGCCGCGCGGCACCGGCACCATCGTCATCGCCATCGGCCTCACCGTCTGGCCCGCCACCGCCCGGCTGGTGCGCGCCCAGACCCTGGCCGTGGAGGCCCGCCCCTACGTGGAGCGGGCCCGGGCTCTGGGCGGCGGCCACGTCCACGTCATGGCCTGGCACGTCCTGCCCAACGTCATGCCGGTCGTACTCGCCCAGACCACCCTGCTCGTGGCCACCTCGATCATCGCCGAGTCCACGCTGGCATTCCTCGGCGTGGGCGACCCCACCACCGTGTCCTGGGGAGGCATCCTGGAGGCGGCCCGCAACGCCGGTGCGATCAGCTCCGGGATCTGGTGGTACATGGTCCCGCCGGGCCTGGCGATCGCCCTGGTCGCGCTGTCCTTCACCCTGTGCGGCCGGGCCCTCGAATCCGTCATCAACCCGCGACTCCGGGAGCAGCGTTGACCTCCCTGCTCGACGTCCGCGATCTGCGCGTCACCTACCGCACCGGCGGCGGCGACGTCCCCGCCGTACGCGGTGTGGACCTGGCCCTGGACCCCGGCGACACCCTGGGCCTGGCGGGGGAGTCCGGCAGCGGCAAGTCCACCGTCGCCCTGGCCCTGCTGCGCCTGCTGCCCGGAACCGCCGGTGTCACCGGCGAGGTGCTGCTGGAGGGCGAGAACGTCCTCGACATGCGCTGGGGCCGTTTGCGCGCGGTGCGCTGGGCGGGTGCCTCCATCGTCTTCCAGGGCGCCATGCACTCACTCAACCCGGTCCGGCGGATCGGCGACCAGATCGCCGAGCCCATGGCCGTCCACGGCACGGTCCCGGCGGGGGAGATACCCGCCCGGGTCGCCGCGCTCCTGGAACAGGTCGGCCTGCCCGCCTCACGCACCCGTGACCACCCCCACCAACTGTCCGGCGGCCAGCGCCAGCGGGTCATGATCGCCATGGCCCTGGCGTGCGAGCCCCGCCTGGTCATCGCCGACGAGGCCACCACCGCCCTGGACGTGATGATCCAGGCGCAGATCCTGGCCCTGCTGCGGCGGCTGGTCGCCGAGCACGGTATCGGCATGCTGATGATCAGCCACGACCTGTCCGTGCTGGCCTCCACCTGTGACCGGGTCGCGATCATGTACGCGGGCCGGATCGTGGAGCAGGGCCCGGCCCGGGAGGTCGTCCACGAGCCCGCGCACCCCTACGCCAGCGCGCTCAGCGCGGCCTTTCCCCGCATAGGGGACCCGGAATCGCGTCTGGCGCCCCGAGGGCTGCCCGGCGATCCACCTGATCCCGCGAACCCTGTCGCGGGCTGCGTGTTCCGGCCGCGCTGCGCGGTGGTGGAGACCGTGTGCGCCACGGTCGATCCGCCCCTGTGGCCGGTGGACCCTGACGCCGAGGGCGCCTCCACCCGGCAGGCCGCGTGCGTGCACGTGGGCCCCGCCCGACCGCTGACGGCCGCCCCCACAGAGGAGAAGCGCCCTTGAGTACCACGGAGACCGACTCCCACGAGACCCCACCGGCCTCCGGCGGCGGAACGGCCCCCGTCCTGAGCGCCCGGGGGGTGGAGGTCGCCTTCGCGGCCGGGTTCGCCCCCGGCGGCAGCCGGGGCACCGCACACGCCGTGGACGGCGTCAACCTCGACATCGCCGCGGGAGAGATCGTGGCGCTGGTGGGGGAGTCCGGCTGCGGCAAGACCACGCTGGCCCGGGCTCTGCTGGGCCTGGAGCGGCCCACGGGCGGTGACGTGGTGTTCGAGGGCGACCCGTTGCGCTACGGCTCCCGTGACATGCGCGGCTACCGGCGCCGGGTGCAGTTGGTACAGCAGGACCCCACCGGGTCGCTCAACCCGCGCCGCACCGTCTACGAGTCCGTGGCCGAGGGGCTGCGCATCCACGAGGGCACCACCGCCGACGAGGCCGACCGGGTCGGATCGGCGCTGGCCAAGGCGGGCCTGCGCCCGCCGGAGCGGTTCTACGCCCGCTATCCACACGAGCTGTCCGGAGGCCAGCGCCAGCGCGTGGTGATCGCGGGCGCCCTGGTGCTGGATCCCGAGGTGCTGGTCGCCGACGAGCCGGTGGCCTCCCTGGATGCTTCGGTGCGCGGCGAGATCCTGCGCCTGCTCCTGGACCTGCGCGCCGACCTGGGGTTGTCGGCCCTGGTGGCCACACACGACCTGGGGCTGGCGTGGAACATCGCCGACCGGGTCGCGGTGATGTACCTGGGCCGGGTGGTGGAGCTGGGCACGGTGGAGGAGGTCCTGTCCGCGCCCGCCCACCCCTACACCCGGGCCCTGCTGTCCGTGCTGCCGGAGGCGGACGGCGAGCCGGTGGTGCTGTCCGGCGAGCCGCCGGATCCCAAGCGCGTGCCACAGGGGTGCCGGTTCCACCCGCGCTGCCCGGTACTGGCATCCGGTGAGGCAGAGCGGGCGGGGATCGCCGACCACTGCCGCACCGTGGACCCGGCGGTCCTGGAGGGCCGGGCCGAGCGGCGGGTGGCCTGCCACTGGGCGGCGGCCGACTCGACCGGCAGGATCAGGGAGGCCGACTCCGGCTGAAACCGGGTGCGGGTCCGTCGCCGCGGGCGTCTCCACGACCGCGCGGGGCGCTGACCGCGGACGTCTCCACGATCGAGCGGGACACACCCGCCCGCCCTGGCCGAACCCGGCCACGGGGAAGGCACACCGTGCCGGAATAGCGCTTCCGCGGGCCAAGTTCGGGATCGATATGTCATCCGAATCCCCGGCCTCCGGCCCAGACGTCTCCGCTCCCGCGCCCCGCCCGGAACGCTTCACCACCGACCGCGACTTCTGGCACGGCGGGGAACTGGACCTGGACGCCTACCTGGCCCGCGTGGGCCTGTCCGGTCACCTGACGCCCACCCTGGACACCCTGCGCACCGTGCACCGCGCCCACCTGGCCGCCATTCCCTTCGACAACCTCCAGATCGTCCTGGGGCGCCCCGTCCCGCTGGACGTGCCCTCACTGGTGGACAAGATGGTCCGCCGGCGCAGGGGCGGGTACTGCTACGAGCAGAACCTGCTGCTGGCGGCCGTGCTCGACCGCCTGGGCTTCACCGTCACCGGGTTCGCCGCCCGTGTCCTGTCCGGCGGCTCCGGAGGCCCCCACCCCTCCACGCACTCCCTGCTCCGGGTGGACCTGGACGAGGGCCCGTGGCTGGCCGACGTCGGCTTCGGCGGCGGAGGCCCGCTGGATCCCCTGCCCTTCACCGACGGGCACCAGGAGGTCCAGGGCGGGTGGGGCCTGCGCCTGGACCGCGTGGCGGAGGTGGGCGAGGACGAGTGGCTGCTGCGCTCCTTCGACGGCCGCGAGTGGCACCCCATGTACTCCTTCACCACCGCCGCGACGGTGCGCCAGGACTACGCGATCTTCAACCACTACCTGGTCGACAACCCGCGCTCGCCGTTCCGGGGCCGGCTGATGGTCCAGCGCATCGGTCCCGGCGTACAGCACCGGCTGGCGGACACCACCCTGACCACGACCGCCCCCGACGGCACCAGGGAGGAACGCGAAGTGCCCGTGGAAGAGATGGGACAGCTGCTGGAGGAGGTGTTCGACATCGGTCTCGACCAGGAGGAGCGGACGATCGTCGAGAAGCGCGTCCGGGAGTTCACCAGCATGTGACCGACTTCACAATCACTGTGGGTCGGGGGCCACCGGCCCACCACGAAACTCCCCTGCCAGCTGGCGTTCCGGTGCCGAAACAAACCTTCCATATCAGGAGTGTCGGGGCCTCTTCGAAGATTCATGGGCATTTCGCACGTTCGGTCTGACAGCGCCGCGGGCAAAACCCTGAAGGCATCACCCGGCAACGGTGGCCGCTTTCGAGGGAGCAGCTTCATGGCCCAGATGACCACGGAAGATGTTCACGAGTACATCAACGGCATCTGCTTCAAGACCGGTCCGCCAGGAAAGGTCGGAGCCGAGACCGAATGGCTGGTAACCGACCCGGCCGACCCGACCGCACCCGTTTCCGTCGACCGCCTCGCGGCTCTGGTGGAGGCCAACGGCCCCCCGCCCGCGGGAAGCAGAGTCACCTTCGAACCCGGCGGGCAGCTCGAACTCAGCTCGCCCGCCCTTTCCGGGCCGGCACGGGCCCACGAAGCGCTCTCCACCGACCTGGACCACGTAGGCAAGGCCCTCGCCGAATCCGGGCTGTACCTGGCCGAGACCGCGCTCGACCCCGTCCGCCCGCCCCGGCGCCAGCTCCGACAGCCCCGTTACACGGCCATGGAGCGGTTCTTCGCCAACCACCGCCATTCCAGCGGCCACACCATGATGTGCAGCACCGCTTCGCTCCAGGTGTGCTTGGACACCGGCGCGGACGCCGCTGACGTCCGGGCCCGCTGGGAGCTCAGCCACCGGCTCGGTCCCGTGTTCGTCGCCGTCTTCGCCAACTCCGCCCTCTGGCGGGGCCGCCCCACCGGGTGGAAGTCCGCACGGTGGGCCATCTGGGCGACCATCGACGCCACTCGCACCCGTCCGGTCCTGGACCGGGGCAGCCATCCCGACCCCGCCACGGCGTGGGCGGAGTACGCGCTGGCCGCGAGGGTCATGGCGGTCCCCGAGTGCCTCGACACGGGCACACCCTGGGCCGCGGACCCCGGCATCACCCTCGCTCAGTGGATCGATGGGCAGGGTCCCCGCCCGGTCACCCGCGCCGACCTGGGGTTCCACCTCAGCACGCTCTTTCCACCCGTGCGTCCGCGCGGCTGGTGGGAACTGCGCATGATCGACGCGCTTCCCATGCGCTGGTGGCCGGTGCCGGTGGCACTCGCCGCCGCTCTGGCCGACGATCCCCGCGCCCGTGCCGTGGCGGAGGAGACCACCGAGAGGTTGTGCCGGGGACGCTTCCCCGACCGCCGCCTGTGGATGCGCTCCGCCCAGCACGGCGTCGCCGACCCAGGTGTCGCCCGGTGCGCCCGGGCCTGCTTCGACGCCGCGGCCGAGGCCCTGCCGCGCATGGGCGCCGCCGCCCTGGCCGCCCTGGTCGATGACTACGCCGACCGCTACACGCGGCGGGGGCTCAGCCCCGCCGACACGCGGCCGCACGTGCCCGCGCCGCGCCCCGCGCGCGAACGGGACCTCGCGTGAGGACCCGCGAACCCCGACTCCGGACACGCTGGAGGACCACGGTGAACCACGAACAGGAGCGCGCCAAGGAGCGCATCGCCGAAGAACTCGACCGCGGCAGGCGCCGCAGCAACGGGCTGACACTCGACGCCCTCGACGACGGGGAGCTGCTCGCCCAGCACTCGCCCCTGATGTCGCCGCTGGTGTGGGACCTGGCACACGTCGGCAACTATGAGGAGCAGTGGCTGCTGCGGGCCGCCGGGGGCCGCGAGGCACTGCGCCCCGACATCGACGGCCTCTACGACGCCTTCGAGAACCCGCGTTCCGAACGTGTCGGACTGCCGCTGCTGAACCCGGAGGAGGCACGCGGGTACAACGACCGGGTGCGCCGTGAGGTGCTCGACGCCCTGGACTCGGCCGACCTCGGCGTGCCCGGGCCACGCGGCGCACCCGAGGGCCGGCGCTCCCTGCTGGACGCCGGGTTCGTCTTCCACATGGTCATCCAGCACGAGCACCAGCACGACGAGACCATGCTCGCCACCCACCAGCTCCGCGAGGGCGCGCCCGTCCTGCTGGAGGACACCGCCGACGTCGCCACACTGCGCCCGCCCGTCCAGGGCGAGGTACTCGTGCCCGAGGGCGGGTTCACCATGGGCACCGACGACGATCCCTGGGCCTACGACAACGAGCGCCCGGCCCGCGTCGTCGACCTGGGCCCCTACTGGATCGACACCGCACCCGTCACCAACGCCGCCTACCAGGAGTTCATGGACGACGGCGGATACCAGAACCGTCGCTGGTGGAACCGTGACGGGTGGGAGTGGAAGGAGAGGAGGGGCGCCGTCTCTCCCGCCTTCTGGAGCCGTGAGGGCGACGGATGGTCCCGCCGCCGGCTCGGCCGCCGCGAGATGGTACCCGCCGACGAACCCGTGCAGCACGTGAACTTCCACGAGGCACAGGCCTACGCCGCGTGGGCGGGCAAACGGCTGCCGAGCGAACCCGAGTGGGAGAAGGCCGCGCGCTTCGACCCGCGCACCGGACGCTCGCGCCGCTACCCGTGGGGGGACACCGAACCCGGGGCCCTCCACGCCAATCTGGGCCAGAGCAGGCTCGGCCCCTCCACGGTCGGGAGCCATCCCGAGGGGGCGTCCCCGCTGGGCGTGCACCAGCTGATCGGTGACGTGTGGGAGTGGACCTCCACCACCTTCACCGGCTACCCGGGGTTCAGCGCCTTCCCGTACCGCGAGTACTCGGAGGTGTTCTTCGACGACGGGTACAAGGTGTTGCGGGGCGGCTCCTGGGCCACCCACGCCACCGCGGTCAGGTCCACGTTCCGCAACTGGGACCACCCGATCCGGCGGCAGATCTTCAGCGGATTCCGTTGCGCACGCGACGTGGAACCCGCCTGATGTGCCGCCACCTCGCCTATCTGGGGCCGCCGCGCACGGTGCACGACCTGCTGTACGCGGCGCCCCACTCGCTGCACGTCCAGTCCTGGGCGCCGCGTATGCAGGAGTACGGCACCGTCAACGCCGACGGGTTCGGCGTCGGCTGGTACCCCCGAGGGGCCGTTGAGCCGCTGCGTTACCGCCGTGCGATGCCCATGTGGGGTGACGCCTCCTTCGCCGACGCCGCCCGCGCCATCACCTCGGGATGCGTGGTGGCCGCCGTCCGCGACGCCACTCTCGGGTTCGGCTCCGAGGAGTCGGGGACCCAGCCCTTCCGCGCCGACCGGCTGCTGTTCAGCCACAACGGCGCGGTCAAGGACGACGAGGCGCTCGCCGCCGCGTTCTCCTCGCCTCCGCCGAGAGGTGCGCTGGACGCCCGTGCCGCTTTGGACTCCGCGCCCCTGTTCGCGCACACCGTGCGGCTGTGGCGGGCCTCGGCAGACCTGGCCGGAACCCTGGCCAGCGTGGTCCGCCAAGCCCGGGAGCGCTCTGAGGGCCGCTACAACCTGCTGGTCAGCGACGGCGAGACACTCGTCGGCACCGCCGCCGGAGACACCCTGTTCACCCTGCGCGAGCCCGACGGAGGGGTCTTCCTCGCGTCGGAGCCCTTCGACGACACGCCCGGCTGGCGCGAGGTCCCCGAGGACTCGGTGGTCGTGGCCACGGGGGATCGCGTCGAGACCCGCCCGATGGACTGAGCGCGGACCCGCCCACCTCTCGCCCCACGCACCTGTCCCGGGCACACCCTGAGGACATAGGAGGCACTATGTTCCGGATCGATCGAAACCTGACCGCCGACGATCTCGACAAGGCACTGCGCGCGGACGTGGCCGAAGGGCTGACCGTGCGGCCCAAGCGGCTTCCGCCCAAGTGGTTCTACGACGAACGCGGCAGCGCCTTGTTCGAGGAGATCACCGCACTGCCCGAGTACTACCCCACCCGTGCCGAGCGCGCCATCCTGGAACTGCGGGCCGACGCCGTAGCCGAGGCGGCCGACGCCGAGGCGCTCATCGAGCTCGGCTCCGGATCCGGGTTCAAGACCCGGCTCCTGCTGGACGCCATGAGCCGTCACGGCCGCCTCGCCCGTTTCGTGCCCGTCGACGTCAGCGGCGACTTCCTCGCCTCCTCCGCCCGCAGCGTCGCCGACGAGCACCCCGGTCTGGACGTGCACGCCGTCGTCGGCGACTTCGAGGAACACCTCGGACTGCTGCCCGTCAGCGAGAACGGCGGACGACAGCTCCTGGCCGTCCTGGGCTCCACCATCGGCAACCAGGAACCCGGCCCGCGCGCCGCCTTCCTCCGGGGCATCCGCGGCGTCCTCGGCCGCGGGGACTCGTTCCTGCTCGGTGTCGACCTGGTCAAGGACGCCGCCCGCCTGGTCGCCGCCTACGACGACGCACAGGGGGTGACCGCAGCCTTCAACCGCAACGTCCTCAACGTCATCAACCATCGGCTCGGCGCCGACTTCGATCCCGGCGCCTTCGACCACCTGACGCGCTGGAACGCCGAGCGGGAGTGGATCGAGATGCGGCTGCGCTCCCGGACCGACCAGCGAGTCCGGGTCGCCGACCTGGACCTGGACGTCGACTTCGCCGCGGGTGAGGAGATGCGCACCGAGATCTCCGCCAAGTTCCGCCGAGAGGGGCTGACCGCTGAGCTGGAGGCCGCCGGGTTCGCCCCCGTCCACTGGTGGACCGACCCGGACGGGGATTTCGCGCTCGTCCTGGCCGCTGCCCGCTGATCCCGGCTCCGGGGCCGCGTCCCCTCACCTCAGCGGCCGCCCCGGTGCCCGGGGCGGTGCGCTCCTGTACGCTCGTGCCGTGTTCAAGGTAGGAGTTTTCGGCGCCGATGGGCGCATGGGGTCAGAGGTCGTCAAGGCGGTTCAGGGCGCCGACGACATGGAACTCGTCGCAGGCGTGGACAGCGCCGACGAACGGGACGCGGTGCTTGGGGCCGACTACGTCGTCGACTTCACCCACCCCGACATGGTGATGGACAACCTGGAGTGGCTCATCGCCCAGGGGATCCACGCCGTCGTGGGCACCAGCGGCTTCGACGAGGCCAAGCTGGAGCGCGTGCGTGCCATGCAGGCCGCCAAGCCCGGGTCCAAGGTACTGATCGCCCCGAACTTCGGCATCGCCGCCGTGCTGATGATGCACTTCGCGAGCAAGGCCGCGCCGTACTTCGATTCCACCGAGATCATCGAACTGCACCACCCCAACAAGGCCGACGCCCCCAGCGGTACCGCCTACCGGACCGCCGAGCTGGTCGCCGGGGCCCGTCGCGAGGCCGGGACCGAGCCCATGCCCGACGCCACCACCTCCGAGATCCCCGGCGCCCGCGGCGCCGATGTGGACGGTGTGCGTGTGCACGCGCTGCGCATCAGCGGGCTCATCGCCCACCAGGAGGTCGTGTTCGGCGCGGCCGGGGAGACCCTCAAGATCCGGCACGACTCGATGAACCGGACCTCCTTCATGCCCGGCGTGCTGCTGGGCGTGCGCGGGGTGGCCGACCTGCCCGAGCCGCTCACCGTGGGCCTGGACTCCCTCCTCGGCCTCGACTAGGCAGATGCCTGGGGCGCGGCCCCATCGTTGTCCGGGCGCTCACCGCGCGGGCCCCGACGGCCGCGCGTGCGAACGGGGCCGCGTCCCGGAACAGGGACGCGGCCCCGCGCGCCTGTCGTCGGCCGTCAGCGCCCTAAGCGCCGCGGCGGCAGGTGAGGAACACCTGGACCTCGGGCCGGGCGCCCTCGGGCTCGTAGGAGACGATCTTCTCGTCCTCCACGATCAGTCCGGCGCCCTCCACCACCCGGCGCAGTTCCTCGCGCGGGTAGCCCGACACCCGGATGTCCGAGCCCAGGAACGGGATCGCCGCGTCGTCCAGGTCGGCCTCCACCATGGACAGGCACAGCAGTCCGCCCGGTGCCAGGGAGGCGCGGATACGGCTCAGTGCCTCGGGGATACGCGCCTTGGGCAGGCACAGCAGGGAGAAGAACGCCACGATGGCGTCGTAGGAGGCCTCTATCGGTTCCAGATCGAGGATGTCGGCCCGGACGAACGTCGCCTCCGGCACGTTCTGACGGGCGATCTCGATCATCCGCTCGGAGATCTCGTAACCGGTGACCCGTGCACCTGCGGCCACCAGCTGTCTGGTGGTGGGCACGCCCGTACCCGACCCCAGGTCGAGTACGTGCGCGCCGGGCGGCAGGAGGTCCAGCAGCCGCCGTACCCGGTCCTCCTGGCCCTCCTTTCTGGGGAAGGCCTCGTCGTAGCGTTCACCGATCGCGTCGAACGCGGCGGCCTGCCGGGCCGATCGCTCCGCCCACGCCTGCGGGTCCGGAGCTTGTTCGAGGGGATCGGGGGAGGTGTCCTCGTTGGGCACGGTGCCATCTCTTCCTGCCGTGTCGTACGCGCCTGTCGGGGTGAGCGGCATCCTACTGCGCCAGAACGAAGCGGAAGGCCACCGTCCGGCCAACCGCACGCCCCTTGAGGCCCGAACAACGATGGGGCCGCGCCGCAGGATCACCGTTGGGGGCGACGGGCGGGCGAAGCGGAGCGGCGCCCCGAAGAAAGCACTGCCGGCTCCTGCTATCCCAGCAGCAGCGCGACCGAGAACAACGTGCCGAAGGCCATCTGTAGCTTCCCGGTCTCTCCCAGGCCCAGCACCAGGTCACGGCCGGACTGGCCGCCCAGCACACGCCGCAGCGGCGGCACCGCCAGAGGTACCGACAGCAGCACCAGGGGCGTCCACCAGGACAGCGGGGTCAGTGTCAGCGCCGCCGCGTAGGCGACCGTGACCGCGGCCGCGTACAGGCGGCGGGTGCCCGTCTCCCCCAACCGCACGGCCAGGGTGATCTTGCCGGTCTCGCGGTCGGTCGGGATGTCGCGCAGGTTGTTGATCACCAGTACCGAGCAGGACAGCAGCCCCACCGGTACCGACGCCACCCACGCCTGCCACGGTGCGGAGCCCAGCTGCACGAACACCGTGCCCACCACGGCCACCACGCCGAAGAACACGAACACCGAGACCTCGCCCAGGCCCCGGTAGCCGTACGGGGTACGGCCGCCGGTGTAGTACCAGGCCGCCGCGATCGCCAGGGCGCCCACCAGCAGCAGCCACCACGACGAGGCCGCCACCAGGACCAGGCCGACCACACCGGCGAACGCGAAACTGCCCAGGGCCGCCGCCAGCACCTGTTTCGGCGCGGCCAGGCCGGTCGCGGTCAGACGGACCGGGCCCGTCCGCTCCTCGGTGTCGGTGCCCTTCACGCCGTCGCTGTAGTCGTTGGCGAAGTTCACGCCGATCTGTAGCGCCATGGACACCACCAGGGCCAGCAGCGCCTTCCACCAAACGAACCCGTCCAGGGCGAAGGCCAGGGCCGTACCGACCGCCACTGGCACGACGGAGTTCGGAAGCGTACGGGGGCGCAGCCCCGAGACCCATTCACTGACCGTGGCCACGCGCCGGCCCCCTCCGCTCGACGACGGCACGTCCCACCCGGTGCGCGCCGAAACAACCACCTCACAGTAGTCCCTGCCCAGGCCTGACCCCAATCCGCGTCCGCGGTATCCGCCGGGCGAGGAGAGGACGGCTCAGGCGGAGATCGCCGCGTGCAGACGCACCATCGGAAGGAGCTTTCCCATGTCGATCTCGCGGCGGGCTCCGTCCGGCCGCCACCCGGCGGCCTCGAGGAACGCGCGCAGCGCGTTGTCGTCCTCGGGCACCCACACGTGCACGGTGCCGAAACCGTCGTCCACCAGGTGTTCCACGCACGCGTTCACCAGGCGGCTGCCGTGCCCCTGGCGCGTTCGCGCGGGGTCCACGTGCAGGGCGAACACCTCCGCGTCGGTGGCGGGCCACAGGTCCGGGTCCCCGGCCGGACCGAACGCGGCGAACCCTGTCACCGTCCGCACGCCGTCGACCTCGTCGGTGGAGACCACCAGCCTGTGTCTGGAGGTCGGCGGAGACTGCAAGGCCGTGGTCCACTGTTCACGGAACTGCTCACGGGCCTCCTCGCCGCCCAGCGCCCCGGCTACCTCCTCGGGCAGCAGCGCACCGTACACCGCCTGCCAGGAGGCCACCTGGACGTCGACGACGGTGTCCACGTCGGTGGCGCGGGCGGGACGGACGAACTGGGCACTGGACACAGTGGGATCTCCTTAGGGGGCGGACGACACGCCTGAAGGCAAGGTCACCTACGCCGGAGTTTCCGGACCTTGCCATGGCATGCGAACATCTACGTTGTGAGCCTCATTATCAGAGTTATCGTGAACGCGCTCGCCCTTTGGGCGGCTGTCTTCCTGATCGACGGGATCGATGTCACGGCGCAGGACACGGTCGGCCAGATCCTGGTCTACCTCGCCGTCGGCGCGATCTTCGGCGTCGTCAACGCGGTCATCAAACCGATCGTCAAGGCGGTCGGGTGCCTGTTCTATGCTCTGACCCTGGGCCTTATCGGCCTGGTGGTGAACGCGCTCCTGCTCCTGCTCACGGACTGGATCGCCGGGTTGTTCGACCTGCCCTTCCACATCGAGGGGTTCTGGCCCGCTTTCTGGGGTGCGATCGTCGTCACCATCGTGAGCTGGCTGCTGAGCATGTTCCTGCCCGACGGCGGGGAAGACTAGCTGTTCCACACCATCCCGTCCGCCCTGACCTGCGTGCGGACCCCGGGCCCGGCCGGATGGTACGGGCCCGGGACGGGTAGTTTCACATTTCAAGGCCATCAACCTCGACCTACGAGGACGGTGGCCGGACGGGACCCGGTCCCGCGCCCCCAGGGGCACCACAGATCTTCCCCGCGACCGTCGCGCATTCGCCGGTCGCGGTGGCGGACACGCAGCGCCGCCCAACCCCGTGCACCGCGCACGGAACATCCACCGCTGCCGACTCACACCGAGAGGAGGAGGGGCTACCACGGACCCCACCGCCCGCGGGCGGCGGTCCGCACGCCTTTCACACACGATGGTGGACACGAAGAACCGCCCGTTCGGCAAGATGTTGACCGCGATGGTCACCCCAATGCTCGAGGACGGGGAACTGGACTTCGAGGGCGCGGCCAGACTGGCCGCCTACCTCGTCGACGAACAGCACAACGACGGCCTCGTCATCAACGGCACCACCGGTGAGTCGCCCACGACCAGCGACGATGAGAAGGACCGCCTGGTCAGATCCGTGGTGGAGGCCGTCGGCGACCGCGCCACGGTCGTCGCCGGTGTCGGCACCAACGACACCCGCCACAGCATCAGGCTGGCCAAGGCGGCCGAGAAGGCGGGGGCGCACGGCCTGCTGGCGGTCACCCCGTACTACAACAAGCCGCCACAGGAAGGCCTCATCCGGCACTTCACGTCGATCGCCGACGCCACCGAGCTGCCGGTCATGCTCTACGACATCCCGCACCGAACCGGGACGCCGATCGCCTCCGAGACCCTGGTCCGCCTGGCTGAGCACCCGCGCATCGTGGCCAACAAGGACGCCAAGGACAACCTCGGTGCCAGCTCCTGGGTCATGGAGCGCACCGACCTGGCCTTCTACTGCGGCACCGACATCCTCAACCTGCCGCTGCTGTCCGTGGGCGCCGCCGGGTTCGTCAGCGTCGTCGGCCACATCGTCGGCTCCGATCTGCGCGACATGATCGACGCCTTCGAGAACGGCGAGGTCGGACAGGCCCTGGCCATCCACCGCCGCCTCACTCCGGTCTACACCGGGATGTTCCGCACCCAGGGCGTCATCACCACCAAGGCCGTCCTCAACCTGTTCGGACTGCCCTCAGGCCCGGTCCGCACACCGCTCGCGGACGCCTCGTCCGAGCTCCAGGCCCTCCTGCGCGAGGACCTGGCGGCCGCGGGTGTCAAGGGCCCGATCGGTCTGGCCCCGCACCAGGCCGTCCCGGCCAGCGCTGTGCGCATCGAGCGCCTCACGGAAGGATCGGTATGAGCCATCCCCACCCCGAGCTGAGCCCGCCTCCGCCCCTGGGCAAGGACGCCCTGCGGGTCGTCCCCCTGGGCGGTCTCGGCGAGATCGGCCGCAACATGACGGTCTTCGAGTACGGCGGTCGTCTGCTCATCGTGGACTGCGGTGTGCTCTTCCCCGAGGAGGAGCAGCCCGGCGTCGACCTGATCCTGCCGGACTTCGACTACGTCCGGGGCAGGCTCGACGACATCGAGGCGATCGTGCTCACCCACGGGCACGAGGACCACATCGGCGGTGTGCCGTTCCTGCTGCGCGAGCGGCCCGACATCCCGCTCGTCGGCTCCAAGCTCACCCTGGCGCTGATCAGCGCCAAGCTGGGCGAGCACCGCATCAAGCCGGAGACGTTCCTAGTGGAGGAGGGCGAGCGACACGACTTCGGTCCCTTCGACCTGGAGTTCTTCGCCGTCAACCACTCCATCCCGGACGCGCTCGCCGTGGGCATCCGCACCCCGGCTGGGACGGTGCTGCACACCGGTGACTTCAAGATGGACCAGTTGCCGCTGGACGGCCGCCTGACCGACCTGGCAGGGTTCTCCCGGTTCGGCGACGAGGGCGTCGACCTGCTGCTGTCGGACTCCACCAACGCGGAGCAGCCCGGCTTCATCGTCAACGAGCGCAACCTGACCGAGGCCATCGACAAGGTGTTCCGGCAGTCCGAGAAGCGCATCGTGGTGGCCTGTTTCGCCTCGCACGTGCACCGCGTCCAGCAGGTCATCGACGCCGCCGTCCAGCACGGGCGCAAGATCGCGTTCGTGGGCCGCTCCATGGTCCGCAACATGAACATCGCGCGCGACCTGGGCTACCTGAGCATCCCCGGCGACACCATCGTCGACGTCAAGCAGCTCGACCAGCTGCGCCCGGACGAGGTCCTCCTGGTGTGCACGGGCTCGCAGGGCGAGCCGATGGCCGCGCTCAGCCGGATGGCCAACCGGGACCACCAGATCCGGATCGAGGAGGGCGACACCGTCCTGCTCGCCTCCTCCCTGATCCCGGGCAACGAGAACTCGGTCAACCGGGTGATCAACGGGCTGACCCGCTGGGGCGCCAACGTCGTCCACAAGGGCAACGCCCTGGTGCACGTGTCCGGGCACGCGCCCGCGGGTGAGCTGCTGTACGTGCTCAACATGGTGCGTCCGCGCAACTTCATGCCGGTACACGGCGAGTGGCGGCACATGCGCGCCCACGCCGACCTGGCCAAACTCACGGGTGTGCCCAGCGGCCGCATCGTGATCGCCGAGGACGGCGTGGTCGTCGACGTGCACAAGAACCGTGCCAAGATCTCCGGCGCGGTGCAGGCCGGTTACGTCTACGTGGACGGCTCCTCGGTCGGCGACGTCACCGACGCCGCGCTCAAGGACCGCCGCATCCTCGGCGAGGAGGGCTTCATCTCCGTCGTCGTGGCGGTGGACTCCACCACGGGCAAGATCCTGGGCGAACCCGAGATCCACACCCGGGGCGCCGGCATAGGGGCCGACGCCTACGACGACGCCATCGACAGGATCCAGGCCGCCCTGGACAAGGCGGCGCGGGACGGGGTCAGCGACCCCCACCAGCTGCGGCAGCTCATCCGCCGCAACACGGGCCGCTGGGTCAACGACACGTACCGGCGCCGTCCCATGATCATTCCCGTCCTGGTCGAGGTCTGACCGGGAAGGCGACACGTCGAACGGCCCGAGGCGCGCTCCGCGCCCCGGGCCGTTCGCGTTCCCAGGGGCCCGTCGCCGTGCGGGTCGGGCGACACGCCGCCCCGGTGGGGGCGGGCGGGGTGGACGTCCCAGTAGGCTTCCCGCCGTGGCGGGCCGTTCTGCCCGACCGCCCGAGCGACCCCGTCCTCCTGGAGGTGACCCCCGATGGCCACGCGCGCCTCCTCCGGCGGTTCCGGACGTAAGAAGCCCGCCGCGCGCAAGCCCGCGGCCAGGAAGCGTATGCCCGACGGGCCGATCGCCTTCGCCGTCACCATGTTCGGCCAGTTCCTGCTGGTGATGTGGAAGCTGGTCGCGCACACCGTCGGCGGCGCCGCCCGCGCGGTCGGCCGCAGCGCCCGGGGCCTGGACCCCGACCTGCGCCGGGACGGAGCCGGGCTGGTCCTCCTCGCGGCGGGGGTGCTCATCGCCGCCGCGGTGTGGTGGCGCAGCGACGGGCTGCTGCTGGAGTACACCCGCATGGTCGTGGTCGGCGGATTCGGCACGTTCTCCCCGATCCTGCCGCTGCTGTTCCTGCCGATCGCGGTCAAGCTGATGCGTACCCCCGGCAACAGCAAGGAGGGCGACGCCGGACGGCTGTTCATCGGCTTCACCGCGATCATGCTGGGCCTGCTCGGCCTGATCCACATCGCCCACGGCATTCCGCAGCCCTCCGACGGCCTGGAGGCGCTCCAGGAGGCGGGCGGGCTCATCGGCTTCGTCGCCTCCGGGCCGCTCAGCGCCGTCGTCACCTCCTGGCTGACCGGGATGCTGCTGTTCCTGGTACTGGTCTTCGGCGTCCTGGTGGTCACCGCCACCCCCATCCGCCGTATCCCCGAGCGCCTACAGACCCTGTTCACCGTGCTCATGGAGCGCGACACCGGCCCCGACTCGGGGCTCGGCGTCCTGGGCGCCGACGCGGAGAGGAAGACCGCCAAGCCGCAGGGGCGCAAGCCCCGGAAGAAGGCCGGCGGGGCCGGGAGCGTGGCGGGCGACCACGAGCGCCCCTACGACAGCCCGGTGCTGCCCGACAAGCCCGCGGCCGCGCTCACCGGAGAGGAGAAGAAGCCCGCGCTGTCGGCCGGGACCGAGGAGACGGGGACGGCCGAGGAGGCCGGGGCCGGGAGGAAGGCGGCGCGCGGAAAGCGTGCGGAGGTTCCCGACCCCACACCGGCGCCCGCCACCACCGAGCAGATGACCATCCCCTCCCGCGTGGTGGAGGGCGACTACGAGCTGCCCGCACCGACCATGCTCAAGCCCGGCAGCCCGGTCAAGCCGCGCACCAAAGCCAACGACGAGGTCGTGGCGGCCCTGTCCGGGGTGCTGACCCAGTTCAACATCGATGCCGATGTCACCGGTTTCACCCGGGGGCCGACGGTGACCCGCTACGAGATCGAGTTGGGCCCGGCGGTCAAGGTCGAGAAGGTCACCGCCCTGGCCAAGAACATCTCCCTGGCCGTCAAGAGTGTCGACGTGCGCATCCAGTCGCCCATCCCCGGCAAGTCCGCGATCGGTGTGGAGATCCCCAACACCGACAAGGACATCGTGAGCCTGGGCGACGTGTTGCAGTCCTCGGCGGCGACCTCGGACGACCATCCCATGCTGGTGGGCCTGGGCAAGGACGTCGAGGGAGCCAACGTGGTCGCGAACCTGGCCAAGATGCCGCACGTGTTGGTCGCCGGTGCCACCGGCGCCGGTAAGTCCACCTGCATCAACGGGTTGATCAGCTCGCTGATGATGCGCGCCACCCCCGACGAGGTGCGGATGATCCTGGTCGACCCCAAGCGGGTCGAGCTGACCATGTACGAGGGCATCCCGCACCTGATCACCCCCATCATCACCAACCCCAAGCGGGCCGCGGAGGCCTTGCAGTGGGTGGTGGGGGAGATGGACCGCCGCTACGACGACCTGGCCTCCTCCGGATACCGGCACGTGGACGACTTCAACGCCGCGGTGCGCACCGGTGAGCTGACCGCCCCGCCCGGCAGCGAACGCCAGTACGAGCCCTACCCCTACCTGCTGGTGATCGTGGACGAGCTGGCCGACCTGATGATGGTCGCGCCCCGCGACGTGGAGGACGCCGTCGTGCGCATCACCCAGCTGGCCCGCGCCGCCGGGATCCACCTGGTACTGGCCACCCAGCGGCCCAGCGTCGACGTCGTCACCGGCCTGATCAAGGCCAACGTGCCCTCCCGTCTGGCCTTCGCCACCTCCAGCCTGTCCGACAGCCGCGTCATCCTCGACCAGCCCGGGGCCGAGAAGCTGGTCGGCAAGGGCGACGCCCTCTTCCTGCCGATGGGCGCTGGCAAGTCCATCCGCCTCCAGAACGCCTGGGTGGGGGAGAAGGAGATCCGGTCGATCGTCGACCACTGCAAGAAGCAGTCCGAGCCCAGCTACCGCGAGGACGTGGCGGCCCCCGCGGTCAAGAAGAAGGAGATCGACGAGGACATCGGCGACGACCTCGATGTACTCCTGCAAGCCGTCGAGCTGGTGGTCACCACCCAGTTCGGGTCCACGTCCATGCTCCAGCGCAAGCTGCGCGTCGGCTTCGCCAAGGCGGGCCGCTTGATGGACCTCATGGAGAGCCGCGACGTGGTCGGCCCCAGCGAGGGCTCCAAAGCCCGCGACGTGCTTGTCGCCCCCGACGATCTGCCCGCCGTCCTGGAGGACATCCGCGGCTCCTGACACGCCCGGAGCCGCAGGTGGGTTCCGGTTGCGTCAGGAGTAGCCATTCGGGCCCCGTGTCACGGACTTTCCCGAACCTCCACTCGCATCCCCTAAAAACACGCCTGCCCGATTTGGTGTGATCTTGGTGGCTTCATGGGGCGTGGTGGCCTGCACAAACACCCTTTGAGCGGGCAGAGTAGATCTCGGCACACACGCACAGTAGCGGGGGGAGTGCGCATGGCGACGATCGGGCAAACCCTGTCCGCCGCCCGAGTCGCGGCGGGGTACACGGTCGCGGATCTCAGCGCCCGTACACGTATTCGGGAACCTGTTCTCATGGGCATCGAGCAGGAGGACTTCGTCCCCTGCGGAGGGGACTTCTACGCACGCGGTCATATCCGCGGCATCTGCCGCGCGCTCGGCCTGGACCCGGCATCGCTTCTGGCCGAGTACGACCGCGAGCACGCGACAGGCGCCATACCCGCCTTCGTGCCCCCGCAGCGCCATCCGGCGGCCACGCCCGAGGGAATCCGGGCGGCAGCCGCGACACGCGCTGCGGCGGCCGCCAAGGAGAAGGGGCAGGCCCCGTCCTCGACGCACCGCTTCGGAGACGACGACTCCGGTGTCGGCGCCCAGCGCTGGGGCCACTTCGAACGCGGGCAGATACTGGGGCACCCGCCCGAGAGGGAGGGACCCCGGAGTGCCTGGCCCGCGCGGGCCCCCGGGCCCCGCGACGCCGGGGAGGGGCGTCGCGGCGGGCACCGGGCCTTCGAGGGCGGCGCCGCACATGGCGGGCCGGTGAGTGGCGTGCCCGCGCAGGAGGAGCCTGAGTATGGCGGGCCGGTGAGCGGCGTGCCCGCGCAGGAGGAGCCTGAGTATGGCGGGCCGGTGAGCGGCGTGCCCGCCCACGGGGAGCCCGCTCACGGTGGACCGATGAACGGAGTGCCCGTGTACGGCGGGCCGGTGAACGGCGTACCCAGGGGCGGCAGGCACGCCGGAGGCGGTAGGGCCCGCGACGGCAGGTCCGCGTCGCGCCCCTTCGCCGCCGGTGCCCGCTACCAGGGAGGTGAGGCGGTCCGGCGCCACTGGCCCTGGGCCGTCGTCTGC
This sequence comes from Nocardiopsis sp. TRM 82005, assembly GCF_056312425.1. NCBI lineage: Bacteria > Bacillati > Actinomycetota > Actinomycetes > Streptosporangiales > Nocardiopsidaceae > Nocardiopsis > Nocardiopsis sp. TRM 82005. The sequence continues at coordinate 47,364 of NZ_JBWDTQ010000010.1, read as the reverse complement.
GCCCTCGTCGTCCTGTCCGTCCTCATCGGCGTCCGTACGTGGCAGGACTGGGACGCGGGCAACCCGCTGCGGGCCGCCTTCGACTCATCCGCCAACGAGGGGACCGTGGACTCCTCCGTGCGTCCCGGCGGCACGGACGGGGACGCCAACGCGGTTCCGCCGGAGCCGGCCGAGTTCACCGTCGAACTCGCCGCTTCCACGCGCAGCTGGATCGAGATCACCGAGGCCGAAGGCGAGGATCTGTACGTCGGCTTCCTGCTGGAGGGTGAGAAGCAGGACTACGTGACCGAGGAGAACCTCGACCTGTGGATCGGGGACGCCGGGGCGGTCAGCGTCACCGTCAACGGTGAGGAGCTCGAACCCCTCGGACTACCCGGGGAGGTCAAGGAGGTCACCATCGGCGCGGACGGCCTGGTCCAGTGACAACACCGCATGCTGCCAGGGGAGACCCGGGCCGGAGTACGGGCGGGGAGCCGCTCAGGGTAGTGTTGGGGGCTGCGGGCGGCGCTATGCGACGCCGTGCCCCGAGCGCGGTCCGACCGTTCCGGTCCGGCCCCCCGCACCACTCGAAGCTCTCCCACACGCTTGGAAGCCATGTCATCGCGCCGTACTGTCTCACTCGTCACCCTGGGGTGTGCGCGTAACGAGGTCGACTCCGAAGAGCTGGTCGGGCGCCTGTCCGCTGGTGGCTGGGACCTCCTCGCGGAGCAGGACGAGACCCAGTCGGGAGCCGCAGACAGATGAGCGCCCACGACCCCGGGGCCACGCCCGCCCCCCATGTCCCGCTGTGGAACATCGCGAACATCCTCACGATGAGCCGCCTGCTCATGGTGCCGCTCTTCGTGTGGTTCATGTTCCTGGACGGTTCCTGGTGGCGGTTCGCCGCCTTCTCGGTCTTCGTGCTGGCGGCCATCACCGATCGCGTCGACGGGGAGATCGCCCGCCGCCGCAACCTGGTCACCGACTTCGGCAAGATCGTCGATCCCATCGCCGACAAGGCGCTCACCGGCGCCGCGCTGGTGGTGCTCTCCTTCCAGGGCGACCTGTGGTGGTGGGTCACCATCGCCATCCTGGTTCGCGAATGGGGCATCACGGCGCTGCGCTTCGCGGTCCTGCGCTACGTGGTCATGCCCGCCAGCCAGGGTGGCAAGCTCAAGACGGTTCTGCAGATCGTCGCGATCAGCATCTACCTGTTCCCCCTACAGGTGCTCCCCCTCAGCGAGGTCCTCACCTGGTGCGCCCACGTGGTGATGGGTGCGGCGCTCGCGGTCACGCTGTGGACCGGTCTGACCTACGTGTTGGACGCCGTCCGCGCGGTCCGTGCCCGCGAGGACCACACGGAGTGAGGCAGGAGGGGGGCCGGGACCACCTGGGCCCGGAGGACCCGGAGCTTCGGGCCGAGGCGCTCACCGCGGCCGGTGCCGCCCACAGGGCGCTGCTCGGCAGCGGTGCCACCTGTGCCACCGCCGAGTCGCTGACCGGCGGTCTGATCGGCGCCCACCTGACCTCGGTCCCCGGCGCCTCCGGCTCCTACCGGGGCGGTGTGGTCTCCTACGCCACCGACACCAAGACCAGCGTGCTGGGCGTCCCTGAGGACCTCCTGGCCGAGCACGGCGCCGTCCATCCCGGGGTGGCGGAGCGTATGGCGCTCGGTGCCCGCCGGCTGATGGGGGCGGACTACGGCGTCGCGGCGACCGGCGTGGCCGGGCCCGAGCCCCAGGACGGGCGGACCGTCGGTACCGTGTACGTGGCCGTCGCCACGCCCGGTGAGCACACCCGTGTCCGTCAGTTCCGTTTCACCGGGGACCGTGCGGGTATCCGATACCGAACGGTTGAGGGGGCACTGTCGCTCCTGGACTCGGTCGTTCGCGGGGATACGAAGGCAAACACCCGGACCTGAACTCTTCGGTTGGTTCCCCTCTCCTTTTTCGAGGGAACAAAACCACCCCCGGACGCGGTTCCCCCTCCAGCGAACAGGACTGCAAGAGGTGCCCGAATCGGGCGTGGGGCAGGTACGGTGTTGTATATGAAGGTCGCTACCGGTGGGAGGGAGCGCGAATGATGGTCCTGCTTCGTCACCTACTTGGTGACGTGCTCAGGCGGCTCAGGCAGCGCCAGGGCCGCACCCTCCGTGAGGTGTCGGCCGGTGCACGTGTATCCCTCGGCTACCTGTCGGAGGTCGAGCGCGGACAGAAGGAAGCCTCTTCCGAACTGCTTTCCTCGATTTGCGGGGCGCTCGGCGTTCCGCTCTCCCAGGTATTGAGAGAGGTCTCCGACCAGCTCGCTCTCGCTGAGCTCCAGGAGGCTGCGCTGCTGGGCGACTCGGTCACGACCGACCCCGTCGCCGCCCAGGACCTCGGCATCGACCCGGTACCGGATCGCGTTCCCCAAGTTGCCGACATGGTGGGGGTCTGACCCCGCCTCGGATCTGTCCGTCCAGCTGTGACCATACGAAGGAGCCGACCGGGAGGTCGGCTCCTTACGTGTGTCAGGGAAGAGCCCCCGCACGGCGAAGCCGTGGCTGAACGGGGCGTTCCGGCGTCAGGACTTCCTCCCGCCCAGTTCGCGAGGGCGGTCAGCGGTGGGTGTGGTTGACCCATGCCTCGGGGTCCTCGGCCAGGGTCTGCACCGTCTCGGGCAGCTCGTTGGTCACCAGGTGCTGGAGGTTGACGCCCTCCAGGATGACGCGCTCGCTGGCGCGCAGGGCGATCCACACCTGTTGCAGGCTGCGGGCCGCACCGTCGTAGTCAACGTGTTCGGGGCGCTCCCCGCGCACGTTGGCGAGTGGCCCGTCCACTGCGCGGATGATGTCGGCCAGGGAGATCTCCACCGCCGGGCGGGCGAGCCAGTAGCCGCCGACGGGACCGCGCTGGCTACGCACCAGGCCGGCACGGCGTAGCTGCGTGAGGATGTTCTCGAGGAATTTTCCGGGGATGGCCTGCGCGCGTGCGAGCTGCTCGGCCGTCACCGGTCCTTCGTTGGCGACGGCGAGCTCCGCCGCTGCGCGTAGCGCGTAGTCGACCCGGGCTGAAAGGCGCATGCTGTGATTATGCCGTGGTTAGAAGGGCGAATGGGGCACCGGGCGCCAGCAGTGTGCCGACGGCCGGGGTGCTTCAGGGCAAGGATACTTCTCCTACCGGGTTTCGGGGACATCGGTGACGTTCCCGTCCCGGTGCGGCCCCGTCCCAGTGCGTCCCGTGTCGGCCAGAAGGTACGCGGGGCCCGGGCCGGTCCCAGGAGAGGATACGGGACGGAGCGCCGCTCCCGGCCGGGCCCGGGAGAAGGTCAGCTCCCGCCGGGGGAGCGGGCGCCCACCGCACCGCCCAGTAGCTCGGCCGCGCTCAGGCCGTTCACGTGTGCGGCACCGTAGGTGCTCACGTGGGCCCGGCACCGGGGGCGCCAGATGGGCAGGCCCATCTCCACCACCACGGCCTCGGGGCGGGCGCTGAGCAGACGGTTCACGAGCGCCTGGGCGCCGGGGTAGCGGTGCGCGTCCCGCACCACCACGACCAGGTCGCGGCCCCGGGCGTCGGCCGCCAGCCGGTCGGCGTGCGCCTCCTCGGGGGAGACCCGCTCGACGTCGGGGAACCAGGGGCCCAGGCCCCACGGGACCTCGCCCACGGCCATGCCGGAGGGCGCGTCCACCTCCACCACGTACGGGTCCCTCAGCGGTGGCAGGTCGCCGTCCACGAGTACCGCGCGGCGGGCGCCGGTCAGGCCCACGCAGTCGTCCTCGGGGGCGGACGCCCGCCGGGCGGCCGCCCCCCGGATCCAGGTGCGCAGCTCGGCGTTGCGCGCGGCCGCCTCCTCCAGGCGCTCCCCGGACAGACGGCCCTCGCGGACCGCCTCCACCAGGGCGGCACGGACCAGCTCGACCTGGTCGGCGTAGACGTACCTGCCCAGGCACAGCAGGTCCACCCCGGCGGCCACCGCGCGCACGCTGGCCTCGGGGATGCCGATCCGGCCGCTGACGCCCTGCATGTCCATGGCGTCGCTGACCACGGTGCCGGTGAAGCCCAGTTCGCTGCGGAGCAGGTCGTTGAGGATGTGCGGGGCGAGCGTGGCCGGACCTTCCCCGCCCAGCCCGGGCATCTCGATGTGCGCGGTCAGGATCGACCGGACCCCCGCCTCCACCGCCGCCCGGAACGGCAGCAGTTCGCGGCGCCGCAGCAGTTCGGCGTCGGCCTCCACCCGCGGCAGCACGTGGTGGGAGTCCTGGGAGGTGGCGCCGTGGCCGGGGAAGTGCTTGGCGCACGCGGCCACGCCCGCCTCCTGTAGGCCCAGCACGGACGCGGCCGCGTGGCGGGCCACCAGTTCGGCGTCGGCGCCGAAGGAGCGGGTGCCGATCACCGGGTTGTCGTCGGCGACGTTGACGTCCACCGACGGGGCCAGGTCCAGGTTGAAGCCCAGCTCGGCCAGACGGCCGCCCAGGGAACGCAGGGTGGCGCGGGTCAGGTCGGGGTCGTCCACCGAGCCCAGCGCGGCGTTGCCCGGGTAGTCGCTGCCCTGTGCCTGGCCGATGCGGGTGACGTCGCCGCCCTCCTCGTCCAGGGAGACCAGCGGCGTGTCGGTGGCCTCGGCCAGGGAGGCGTTCAGCGCGGCCACCTGCTCGGGGCCGTCGAGGTTGTTGTGGAACAGGCAGACACCGGAGATGCCGTCCGCCAGACCATCCAGGACCCAGCGCGGGGGGTGGTAGGACTCGAAGGGCACCAGCAGCGTGGCGTTGGCCAGGCGTGCCAGGGTCGGGTCGTACGGCATGACGGACTCCGTTCGGTGGGCGAAGGGGTGCCCGGGGGTGGGGCAGACGGGTGGCGTGGGAGCGGGGGCGGGGGCGTGCGTGCCCGGGGCGGGTCCCGCGGTGTCCGTCGGGGGACCCGGCCCGGAAGGGGCGGTCAGCCCTTGACCGCGCCCATGGTCAGGCCGGAGACCATGCGCCGCTGGACGAACAGGAAGAAGATCATCACAGGGATGGTCAGCAGCGTGGAGGCTGCCATGATCGGCCCCCACTCGGTGCCGAAGCGGCCGAAGTAGTAGGACAGGGTCAGTGGCAGCGTGTAGTTGTCCGTGCTGCGGCCCAGGAACGTCAGAGCGACGATGAACTCGTTCCAGGCGGTGATGAAGGCGAAGATGCTCGCCGCCACCAGGCCCGGCGCGACCAGCGGCATCAGGATGCGCCAGAAGACGGTCCAGGGGCTGGCGCCGTCGATCGCGGCGGCCTCCTCCAGCTCCTTGGGCACGGCGGCGACGAAGCCCCGCAGCATCATGATGGTGATCGGCAGGGACACGGCCGTGTACACGATGAGCAGGCCGGACAGGTTGCCGAGCAGCTGCGCTCCGCTGATTTCGGACAGCTGGCGGAAGTTGATGAAGATCGAGATGATCATCGCTTCCATCGGCACCATCTGAATCACCATCAGCAGGATGATGAAGGTGGTGCGCAGCCGGAAGCGGAACCGGGCCACGGCCACGGCGGCCAGCAGCGACAGGAACGCCCCCATGGCCACGGCGGCGACGGTGACGAACAGGCTGTTGGCGAAGAACTGCCAGAAGTTCACGCCCGGGATCAGCTGCCCGTTGAGGACCCGGTCGAAGTGCGCCAGCGTCGGTGCGTTCGGGAAGACGGACTGGTCGCGGGTGAAGATCTCGCCCACAGGTTTGAAGGCCGTGACGACCATCCAGTACACCGGGAAGACGGAGAACAGGAACACCGCGATGCCGGCCAGGTACAGCGGTGCCGAGCGCAGGCGGCGCGGCAGGCCGCGGCGGTGGACGCGCCCGCGCCGGCCGCCGCCCTCCTTCCCGGCGCTTCCGGTGCGCTCGCGGGCGGCGGGGCCGGTGGTGTTGTCGATCGCGGTCATCGGGTCTCCCCCTGGCGGATCATGATGCGCAGGTAGTACGCGGTGACGGCGAGGATCATCACGGTCATGACCACCGCGATCGCCGAACCCATGCCGTAGTTGGCCGGGCTGGCGCTGAAGCCCTGCTGGTAGATGTAGTACGAGAGCAGGTAGACGTCCTTGTTCTGGAAGCTGTTGGCCAGGATGTACAGCTGGGTGAACACCCGCAGGTCCCAGATGATCTGTAGGACCAGGAGCAGGGCGAACAGCGGACGCAGCATCGGGAACGTGACGTTCCAGAAGGCCTTCCAGGCGCTGGCCCCGTCCATCCTTGCGGCTTCGTACAACTCGTGCGGGATGCTCTTGAGCCCGGCGAGGACGGAGACGGAGATGAAGGGGAAGGACTGCCAGACGATCACCGTGATCAGGACCGAGAACAGCGAGACCGGTTCGAGGAACCAGTTGTACTCCAGCCATCCGCTGCCCACCAGCCAGTCCGGCAGCCGGTCCAGCATCACGTTGACCAGTCCCCGCTCGGGCAGGAACAGCCAGCGGAAGACCAGTGAGGCGCTCAGCGCCGGAGTGGCCCAGGCGAGCATCATGCCGAGGGCCACGAGCCCCGAGAACCATCCGGGGAGCCTGTGCAGCAGCAGCCCCACGAGGGTGCCCAGCACCATCGTGATGCCGACCATCAGCGCGCAGACCGCGACCGTGTTGCTCAGGATCGTCCAGAACTCGGGGTCGGTCAGCAGCTGCTTGTAGTGGGCGAAGCCGTTCCATGCCGGCCTGGGCTGGTTCGGTAGGAGGTTGCGGGTGGTGAAGCTGGTGAGCGAGTACCACACCATCTGCACGATCGGCCACAGCAGCACGATCGCGAGCAGGATCAGGGCCGGGGCTATGAGCAGGTACGGGGTGGGAAGCTTGCGGCGGTGTGGCGCCGCGGGTTCGGCCGCGGGGGCCCCGGCGGGTTTCTCGGGCCCGCGTTCGGTCTCTGGTTCGACGGTTCGTGCCATGGTCTTCTCAATCGAGGCGTGGGCCGGGCGTGGCGGGCGGGGCCGGGGTAACGGGCCCCGCCCGCGCACGGCTCTGCACAGTGAGTCGGTTCCGGCTACTCGACCGGCTCGTTGAGGATCGAGGTGAGCTCCTCGTTGGCCGCTTCCAGGACCTCCTCGGGGTCACCGCCCCGCACGATCTCCAGGACTGCGCCCGGCAGGATCTTGCTGTCCTGGTCGGCCGCGGTCCAGCGCGGGGTGGTCGGGAAGAACCGGATGTTCTGCATCTGCGTGGCGGCGGCGGCGCGGTCGGGGTCCTCCTGGTACTCGTCGCTCTCCAGCAGGTGCGGGTAGGCCGGGAAGAAGCCCGCGACGTCGGCGTAGCCCTTGCCGCCCTCCTCGTCGCCGAGGTAGGTCAGCAGGTCGAAGGCCAGGTCCGGGTGCTCGGTGGTGGTGAACACCGCCAGGGCGGAGCCGCCCGCGAGGGCCGGGGCGATGCCGTCGGCGCCGGGGATCGGCGCGGCGGCGATGTTCTCGACGACCGACGGGTCCGCGGCCTGCTCCTCCATGGAGCCGACCGCCCAGCCGCCGTCGATGTACATGCCCAGCTCGCTGTTGGCGATGTCCGCCAGGGCGATGAGCTCGTTCTCACCGACGTAGTCCTGGGGCGAGATGCCGTCGGTGGACAGGCTCGCGTAGAACTCGAGGGCCTCGACGGTGGCGGGGTCGGTGAGCTTGCCCTCCCACTCGTCGCCGTTCTGCACCGCGATCTCGCCGCCGTTGCTCCAGACGAAGCTGGCGATGCCGTTGGTGAAGTCGGTCGGCGCGGCGAAGCCGGGGACGTCGTGCTCGGCCTCGATGTCCTCGGCGACCTCGACCAGTTCGTCCCAGGTCTCCGGCGGCTCGTGGCCGAGGTCGCTCAGCCAGTCCGCGCGGTAGTACAGGGTGCGCACGCCGGAGAACCACGGGACGCCGTACTGGACGCCCTCGTAGGTGCCGGACTCCAGGGCGTTCTCGTCGATGCCCGCGGCGGTGTCCCAGTCGCCGACCTGCTCGGTGATGTCCAGCAGGGCGCCCTGCGAGGCCCAGTTCGCTACCTGGTCGTTGCCGACCTCCAGGACGTCGGGGGCGTCACCGCCGGCGAGGGCGTTGGTGATGGACTCCTGCGCGTCGGACCACGGGATGAACTCGACCTCGACCGAGACACCCGGGTTCTCCTCCTGGAAGCGGGCCTCGGTGTCCTCGAAGTACTCGACGAGGGGATCCTGGGAGGTGCCCATGACCCAGACGGTCAGGCTGTCGGCCTCACCGCCGTTGCCGGATTCGGAGCCGCCACCGCATGCTGCGGCGAGCAGGACCACGGTCGTGGCCGCGGCGATCTTGGGAAGTCTCATGTGTGCCTCTTCTCCCTTCGCACGGCGCGCTGGGGTTCGACGCCTGTGCTCGAATCGACCTGGGATGATCGGGAGACCACCAGGCGACTCGACGTCTTCGTGGGGGTTGTGCTGGGATAGCACGTTGGCCGCCCCGCCGGCGCGGGTACCGGAGGGGCCCGAAAGCGGGCCTGCCAGGACGTGACCTCCTGTGAGGTTGTGAGCTAAATTAACAGGAAACTTTCCTAATAAAAACAGGGTGAGGTGTCACGGTTATGTCTCAACGTCCGGGGACTCCCCGGCTGCTGCGCCAGCTCAACGATCGCGCGGCGCTGGAACTACTGCTGTCCGCGGGACCTTTGACCAGGACACAGCTGGGAACGAGGACCGGCTTGTCCAAGGTGACCGCGTCCCAGCTGCTGGCGCGGCTGGAGAAGCGGGAGTTGGTGCGCGTGGTGGGCAGCCAGGCGGGGGGGCGGGGGCCCAACGCGGCCCTGTACGCGGTGGTGCCCGAGAGCGCCTACGTGGCCGCCCTGGACGTCAGCGCGCAGCGGGTGACCGCGACGATCGCCGACATCACCGGGAGGATCATCAGCGACGTCGCCGTCGACCCCCGCGACTCCGACGACCCCGTCGCGCTCGTGCACACCGCGGTGATGCGCCTAGCCGACACCGCGGGGGTCCCCCTGGACAAGGTCCGCGCCTGTGTCATCGGCACCCCGGGCGTCGTCGACCCCCGCACCGGCGACATCCGCTTCTCCTTCGACCTGATGTCCTGGCACGAGGGCATCCTGGAGGCCCTGCGCGCCGACCTCAAGCGCTCGGTCATGATCGAGAACGACGTGAACCTGGCCGCCTTGGCCGAGCACTCCGAAGGCGCCGCCTCCGGTGTGGCCGAGTTCGTCCTCATCTGGCTCAGCGCCGGCGGCGGCGTCGGTATGTCCACCATGATCGACGGCCGTATCCACCGGGGCCGCTCCGGCGGTGCGGGCGAGATCGGCTACCTGCCGGTGCCCGGCGCCCCCATGCCCACCGACGTGGGTCTGTCCGGCGGCTACGAGTCCCTGCGCGACGGCACCAGCCGCGAGCTGCCCCACGGATTCCAGGCGCTGGTCAAGGCCGGGCAGGTGGTGGAGCTCGCCGCCGGGTACGGCATCGAGGGCACCGACGTCACGGAGGTCGTCACAGCCGCCTCCGCCGCGTGCACGCCGCAGGGCGACGCCTTCATGGACGCCTTCGCCGAACGCCTGGCCCGGGGGGTCGCCGCCGTCACGGTCATCCTCGACCCCGGCCTGGTGGTGCTCGGCGGTGACGTCGCCCGGGCGGGCGGGACCAAGCTCGCGGAGCGGGTCCAGGCGGCCACCGCACGCATCGCCCCCAACACCACCGAGGTCGCCCTGGGCGGGATAGAGGGCAGCCCGGTCGTGCGCGGCGCGCTCCTGTACGCGCTCGAACGCGCCAGGGAGGACGTGTTCTCCTCCACTGTGTGACGCGCGCGGTGCCCGGGCGGTGGGAGCCCTCCCAGCATCTCGTGGCACCCTGTGCCCCGGCCCCTCGCCATCCGGCCGGGGCGCGGTGGCGGCCCCGAACGGACCGGGTGCCCAGCGCACCGTCCGAAGGAGCCGGACACCTCCTCCAGGGCCTCCTCGTACCCGTGCCGCCAGGACCCGGGGACGCCGAACCGGAGGTGGTATCCCAAGCCCTCCTCGGCGACGACGGTGTCCCTCCGGGGCATCCACCGGTCGGGCCGTCCCGGTCGGTCTCAGGCCGGCGGGGCCAGGTCCCGCACCATCACCACACGCGGCAGCACCCGGATGCCCGCCCGCTCCTCGGCCTCCCACACCCCCGCCAAGCCGGTGCCCCACCTCGGCCGGGGCAGGACGGCGAAGCCCCGCCGCGCGTACCAGGGGCCGTTCCACGGCAGGTCGCTGAAGGTGGTGAGGGTGAGGCGGGTGTGACCGGCGGTCGCCGCCTCGGCGCACACCGCCTCCAGCAGGGCACCGCCGATCCCGCGCCTTCCGTGGTCGGGGTGCACGGCGAGCTGCTCCAGGTGCGGGTGGCCGTCCACGGTCACGGTCGCGGCCAGGCCGACCACGGGGGCGCCCGTCACCGGGTCATCGGCCACCAGGACCCGCTCCACGTGTGCGAGCGTCTCCCGGGGATCGTCGGGAGGCAGGGCCACGCCGGCCCCGGCGAACACCGTGTCCGCCGCCAGTGACACCTCCACCAGGCGGGACGCGTCCTCCGGCCGCATCGGCCGGATCCCCATGTGCTTCACATGCTCCCCCTCAGACCCTTCCGGACAGGCGACATCCTGGCCTGTTCCGGCCACAGCGTCCAGCCGTTTTGGTTCAGGGCCTCAGACGGAGCCCCCTGGGGGTCACATGGAAACCGGCCGCCACCAGGGCGGCGTCCACGGGACCGCCGAACACCTCCGCCCCGTCCGCGCGCTCCACCGTCAGCGACTCCACGCGCCCGTCCCGCACCGCCTCGGCCAGGGCACGGGCCGCCCGCTCCAGCAGGGCGTGCGGCGAGCCGAAGGTCAGCACCGAACGACCGCCCCGGCCCGCGTACAGGGTCAACCGGCCGTCGTCGACCACCACCAGGGAGCCCACCGTCCGGCCCGGCCGGGCCTGCTGTCCCGACTCCTCGCCCCCTCGCGGCCAGGGCAGGTCCGTGCCGAACGGATTCGCCGGATCGGTCGCCGCCAGCACCACCGGGGCGCCGTCGGCTCCGTCCTCGGACAGCGCCCGCAGGCGGTCCACCGCGCCCGGCAGGGCGAACTGCGCGCCGCCCAGACCCTCCACGAAGTAGCCCCGGCGCACCCGGCCCGACTCCTCCAGCGTTCGCAGCACCCGGTACTCCTCGGGCGAGATCCGCCCGCCCTGGTGGCCGCGCACCAGAACGCCCCGGCGTTCCAACCGGGCCTCCAGACGGGCCAGGGCGAGCCTTGTGGGATCGCTCTCGCGATCGGGCAGGGCCCACCACCGTCCGGCGGCCGTGGGCGGCCCCGACCTGGTCGGCAGCACCGGTCGGCGCCCCGGCGCACGCGACGACCGCCGTGCGCGGCGGGGAGCGGTCCCCGAGCCCAGCAGAGCCCGCAGCGGGGCCGGGGTGTCGTTGGTGACGCAGCCCGACCACACCAGCTCCCACAGCGCGGCGACCAGGTCCTGGTCGGAGACCGCGGAACCGCCCGGGACCCTCGCCGCGCGGTCGGCGACGTCGCGGAAGAACAGCGCACCGTCCTCCCGCAACACTCCCAGCACCGTGTGGGACAGCGTGCCCTCCTCGGGCAGCACCGGCTCGGGCAGCAGGAGGGGCGCCTCGTCGGTCGGGACCAGGCACACCCACCCGTCCTGGCCGGGCAGCGCGCCCGCACCGGCCCACACCACCTCGCCCGCCTGGGTCAGCTCGTCCAGCCGGTTGGGCGCGTAGCCCTCCACCCGGGCGGGCAGCAACAGCGACTCCAGCGCCGACGCCGCCAACGGCGCCCCGCGCAGCGACTCCACCGCCTCGAACACCGCGTCAGGCCCGCGCAGGCGCTCACCCGGCACGGCGCGCTGCCACAGCGGCGTGAACCGGGCCAGCGCGGCTGGTCCGACCGGCTCCACCTCCCGGCGCAGACGCGCGAGGGAGCCGCGCCGCAGCCGGCGCAGCACCTCGGTGTCGCACCACTCGGTGCCCGTTCCGCCCGGCCGGAACCCGCCGCTGGACACCCGTCCCTGACGGGACAGCTCCCGCAGCACGCCCTCCACCACGTCGCGCCCGAGTCCCAGCCGCCAGGCCGCCTCCCCGGAGGTGAACGGTCCGTGCGTGCGCGCGTACCGTGACACCAGGTCGAGCGTCGGTGCCTCCACCGGTTCCAGGAAGGCCCCGGGCACACCGGCGGGCGGCTCGGCGCCGAGAGCGTCGCGCAGCCGGGCCACGTCCTCCACCGCGCACCACCGCTCGGCGCCCGCCACGGCCATCCGCACCGTCCGGCCCGCGGCCGCCAACCCCTCCAGCCACTCCAGCCGTACACCGCGTTCGGCGGCCTCGGCCGTGGTCAGCGGGCCGATCTCGCGCAGCAGGTCCGCCGTGCCCTCCGCGTCACCGGCCCCCGTTTCGGCGGCCGTGCGCTGTAGCCGCGCGCCGACGTGTTCCACCACCTCCGGGTCGAGCAGCTCACGCAGGTCCGCCTGTCCCAACAGGTCCGCCAGCAGCGACGGGTCCAAGGTCAGCGCCTGCGCCCGCAGTTCGGCCGCCGGGGCGTCTCCCTCGTACAGGAACGCAGCCGTGTACTCCATCAGCAGCGACTGGGCGAACGGCGACGCCCGTTCCGTGCGTACCTCGACCACGCGCGTGCGGCGGGCCCGGATGGCCGCGAGCACCTCCACCAACGCGGGCACGTCGAACACGTCGCGCAGGCACTCGCGCACCGTCTCCAGTACGATCGGGAACGACCCGTACCGGCCCGCCACCGACAGGAGGTGCGAGGCCCGCAGCCGCTGCTGCCACAGCGGCATGCGCCGGTCCGGGCGCTGCCGGGGCAGCAGCAGGGCCCGTGCCGCGCACTCGCGGAAGCGGGCGGCGAACAGCGCCGACCCGGGCAGCTCGTCGGTAACGGTCTCCTCCACCCCCTCGGGGTCCAGCGCCACCAGGTCGGCCAGCCCACCCGCGCGGTCGAGCCCGCCCTGCTCGGTGTCGGGCAGCCGCAGCACGATCCCGTCGTCGCCGTGTACGACCTGTGCGTCCGTCCCGAACCGCGCCCGTACCCGGTTCGCGATCGCCAGCGCCCAGGGAGCGTGTACACGAGCCCCCATCGGGGAGTGCACCACCGCTCGCCAGTCACCGACCTGGTCACGGAAGCGCTCGATGACCACGGTCCGGTCGTCGGGCACCTGGCCGGTGGCCTCGCGCTGGTCGGCCACGTACGCCGCCAGGTTCCGCGCCGCCCACCGGTCCAACCCGACCCCCTCGGCCAGGGCCAGCGCCTCCTCAGGGGCCGCTTCGGCGAGTTCCCTGGTCAGCGTGCCCACCGCACGGCCCAGCTCGGCCGGTCGGCCCTGCGCGTCGGCCTTCCAGAACGGCATCCGGCCCGGCCGCCCCGGCGCGGGCGATACCAGCACCCGGTCGGCGGCGATCTCCTCGATACGCCACGAGGTGGACCCCAGCACGAACACGTCACCCACCCGTGACTCGTAGACCATCTCCTCGTCCAGCTCGCCGACCCGGGTGGGCGCCCGCCCCCGCGCGGAGGCCGCGTCCCCGGAGACCAGGTGTACCCCGTACATGCCCCGGTCCGGAATGGTGCCGCCGCTGACCACGGCCAGCCGCTGCGCACCCGGACGTCCCCTCACCACGTCGGTCTCCCGGTCCCACACCAGGCGCGGGCGCAGCTCGGCGAACTCGTCCGACGGGTAGCGGCCCGAGAGCATGTCCAGGACCGACTCCAGTACCGGGCCGGTCAGGTCGGAGAAGGGCGCGGCCCGCCGCACCAGAGCGGCCAGCTCAGCCACCGGCCAGTCGTCCACGGCGGCCATCGCCACGATCTGCTGGGACAGCACGTCCAGAGGGGCGCGCGACATCTCCAGGCGCTCGATACCGCCCGCGCGCATCCGCGCGACCACCACGGCCGTCGCCAGCAGGTCGCCCCGGAACTGGGGGAGGAACACCCCGCGCGAGGTCCCGCCGACCTGGTGTCCGGCCCGGCCGATCCGCTGGAGGCCGCTGGCCACCGACGGGGGAGAGGCCACCTGGACCACCAGGTCGACCGCGCCCATGTCCACACCCAGCTCCAGGCTGGAGGTGGCCACCACACAGCGCAGCCGACCCGCCTTGAGGTCGTCCTCGATCAGCGCACGCTCGCCCTTGGACATCGAGCCGTGGTGGGCGCGTGCGACGACCGGATCGCCGCCACGGCTCTGCCCGGACTGGGCGATGGCCCGTGCGGGTACCTCCTCCGGCGGCAGTTCCAGGCCGTGCCGCTCGGCGTACAGGTCGTTGAGGCGGGCGCACAGCCGCTCGGCGGTACGGCGGCCGTTGGTGAAGACGATGGTGGACCGGTGGGATTCGACCAGGTCCAGGACCCGCAGCTCCACGTGGGGCCACAGGGACCCGCCGCCCCGGGCGCCGCCGGGCGCGGTCCCGTGCCCCTCCAACGTCCCCGGCGCATCGGGTTCGTCCATGTCGGGGACGGGCACCACCACGCGCAGGTCCATGCCGGGGGAGTCGGGCGGCGAGACGATGTCGGCGCCGCCGAGGAACTCGGCCACCACCTTTGGCGGACGCACGGTCGCCGACAGCCCGATCCGCTGCGCCGGGCGGTCCAGCAGGGCGTCCAGCCGCTCCAGGCTCAGCGCCAGGTGCGCGCCGCGCTTGGTGCCCGCGAGTGCGTGCACCTCGTCGACGATCACCGTCTCCACGCCGGCCAGTCCCTCCCGGGCGCGTGAGGTCAGGATCAGGAACAGCGACTCGGGTGTGGTGATGAGCACGTCCGGCGGGCGGCTGGCGAGCCTGCGCCGCTGGTCGGCCGGGGTGTCGCCGGTACGTACCCCCACGGTGACCGAGGGCGGGTCCTGCCCCGTCGCCTCGGCGGCGGCCGCGATCCCGGCCAGGGGGACGCGCAGGTTGCGCTCCACGTCCACCGCGAGGGCCTTGAGCGGGGACACGTACAGCACCCGGCAGCGGCGGGCCCGGTCCTCGGGAACCGGCGCCGAGATCAGCCGGTCCAGCGACCACAGGAAGGCCGACAGGGTTTTTCCCGAGCCGGTCGGGGCCACCACCAGCGTGTTCCTCCCCCGCGAGACCGACTCCCAGGCCCCGGTCTGCGCGGGGGTGGGGCCGGCGGGAAAGGCCTGTTCGAACCAGGTGCGGGTGGCCGGTCCGAAGCGTTCGAGGGGATGTGGCGCACGGCTCATGCCGCCAGTGTGCCCGGGGGTGGTGACAGAAATCCGGAAGGACCGAGGCGGACGCGCTGATCACCGATACTGGGCCCGATGAGACTCACGGTTTTCTGGAACAACATGCACGAGCAGTTCGGCGAGCCCTACGCGCAAAGCCTGGCCCAGGACCACGTCCTGGAGGGGCTCGGGTCCCGCACGGTCCAGCAGGCGCTCGCCGACGGAGTAGGGGCCAAGGAGGTGTGGCGCGCCGTGTGCGAGGCCTTCGACGTCCCCGTGTTCAAGAGCTGACCCCGCGCGAGCACGCGTTTCGTACATCACATCGAACACAGGTTCGGGTAGTGTGGATATCCACAGGCGGACGTGGGGCGTCGCGATTGTCGTACCGGCCGCGTAGCGTCGTGCTCATCATGAAGAAAAAAGCATCGACCCAACAACAGGGGTATCCCGTGGCATCCGGAGACCGAGACAAGGCTCTCGACACAGCACTCGCCCAGATCGAGCGGCAGTTCGGCAAGGGCTCCGTCATGCGTCTGGGAGACGATGACCGTCCGCCGATCGAGGCGATCCCCACCGGGGCGATCGCCCTTGACGTCGCCCTTGGTATCGGTGGCATCCCCAAGGGCCGCGTCGTCGAGATCTTCGGCCCCGAGTCGAGCGGAAAGACGACCGTCGCCCTGCACGCGGTGGCCGGCGCGCAGCAGATGGGCGGTATCGCCGCCTTCGTCGACGCCGAGCACGCGCTCGACCCGGAGTACGCCAAGAAGATCGGCGTCGACACCGACAACCTGCTGCTCTCGCAGCCGGACACCGGTGAGCAGGCGCTGGAGATCGTCGACATGCTGATCCGCTCGGGCGCGATCTCCATCATCGTCATCGACTCCGTGGCGGCCCTGGTGCCCCGCGCCGAGATCGAGGGCGAGATGGGCGACAGCCACGTCGGCTTGCAGGCCCGCCTGATGTCCCAGGCGCTGCGCAAGATCGCCGGTGCGCTGCACCAGACCGGCACCACCGCGATCTTCATCAACCAGCTGCGTGAGAAGGTCGGCGTGATGTTCGGCTCGCCCGAGACCACCACCGGTGGCCGGGCGCTGAAGTTCTACTCGTCGGTGCGCCTGGACGTGCGCCGTATCGAGACGCTCAAGGACGGCACCGACGCCGTCGGCAACCGCACCCGCGTCAAGGTCGTCAAGAACAAGGTGGCCCCGCCCTTCAAACAGGCCGAGTTCGACATCCTCTACGGTGTGGGCGTCTCCCGGGAGGGCAGCCTCATCGACCTGGGCGTGGAACACGGCATCGTGCGCAAGTCGGGGGCCTGGTACACCTACGACGGCACCCAGCTGGGCCAGGGCAAGGAGAACTCGCGCGCCTTCCTGAACGAGAACGTCGACGTGGCCAACGAGGTCGAGAAGAAGATCAAGGAGAAGCTGGGCGTGCCCGCCAAGGGTGACGACAGCGCCTCCGGGCCGGCCGCCGACACCGCCAAGGAGGCCACGGCACCGGCCGCTGACAAGGAGGCCGCGGACACGGCTTCCGCCAAGGCACCCGCCAAGCGCGCCGCGGCCAAGCCCACCAAGGCGCCCACGACGGATGCGTGAGGGGAGCCGGTCCCAGGGTCGGCCCCGCTCCGGAGCCCCGCAGGACGACCCCTCCCCGGACGGGCCGCGCCCGTCCGGGGAGGATCCCGAGACCAGGGCCCGGGCCCTGGTCCTGCGGATGCTCACCCACTCCCCGCGCACACGTGCCCAGCTGGAACGGGCGCTGCACCGCAGGGAGTTCCCCGAGGAGGTCATCACCTCGGTCCTGGGCACGTTCAGCGAGGCCGGACTGATCGATGACGCGGCCTTCGCCCAAGCCTGGGTATCCTCCCGCCACCACGGCAGGCGCCTGTCCCGCCGCGCGCTGGCCCGGGAGCTGCGCACCCGCGGCGTGGAGGAGGACACCGTCCAGGAGGCCGTCAGCGAGCTCAGCGACCAGGACGAGGAGGAGGCCGCCCGCGACCTGGCCCGCCGCCGCCTGGCCGCCAGCCGGGGCAAGGACAGGGAGACCCGGGTCCGCCGCACCCTGGGTGCGCTCGCCCGCAAGGGCTATTCGTCGGGCCTGTCCTACCGGATGGTCCGCGAGGAACTCGAACGCGAGGGCGTGGACGCCGACCTGCACGAGCCCGACCTCTGAACCGTCCGCTTCGCGAACGCCGCCCCCGGACGGGGGGACCGCGCCCTCCCGGGCACCGCGGCCGGGACAGACGTGGTGGCGGGCCCGTGCGCGCTCCGGTTCACTCGGAGCTGGCGGGGGCCTCGGCACCGGTGGGACGCGGCGCTTCCTCCGCGCCACCGTCGACGGCCTCGGGCGTCGCGGGCACCTCTCCTGCGGCTTCGGACGTCGCGGGCACCCCTTCCGCGGTTTCGGAGCTCCCGGCCACCGGTTCGGCTTCGTCCGTGGAGGTCTCCGGCCCGGGCTCCGGGCGTGGCTCCGGCGGGGTGGTCACCAGTTCCAGCGGCGCCGCGTCCGTCTCGAACCCGAACACCCGCGCGTAGAGGGCCAGCTCCGCCTCCAGCGATCGGATCCGCACGTCCTGCGCGGTGAACCCGTGTGCCTCTCCCTCGAACTCCAGCAGCGCGTACGGCACCTCGCGCCGCCCCAGCGCCGTCGCCATCGCCGTGGCCTGGTCCGGCGTCACCACCTTGTCCTCCAGGCCCTGGAGCAGCAGTACCGGTGCGTCGATGTCCCCGGCCCGGTTGACCGGCGACCTCTCCCGGTACCGTTCCGCGAACCCCGGCAGTATCCCCACCAGGGAGTCCAGGAACCGGGACTCGTAGTCGTGCGTGGTCTCGCTGAACCCCAGAAGGTCCGTCACGCCGAAGAGGGACACCCCGCACGCGAACGTGTCCCCGGTCAGTGCCATCAGCGCCGTGTACCCGCCCGCGCTGGGCCCGCGGACGGCCAGCCGCTCCGGATCGGCCTCCCCGCGCTCCACCAGCGCACGCGCGGCGGCCACGCAGTCCTCCACGTCGGCCACGCCCCACTCCTTGTGCAGGCGTTTGCGGTATGAGCGTCCGTATCCAGTGGAACCGCCGTAGTTGACGTCCACCACACCGATGCCCCGGCTGGTGAAGTAGGACTTGACCAGATCGAACTCCAGTGTGCTCGCTGACACCGGTCCGCCGTGCGCCCACACCACGTACGGGGCGGGACCGTCCGTCACGACATCGGGGTTGGTCGGCGGGTACACGTTCGCGTGCACCGGTGCCCCGTACCTTCCCGGCAGCGTCTCCTGCCGGGGAACCGGCAGGTAGGCGGCGTCCGGCAGCCTCTCGTCCTCAGCGGCCCGGCGCAGCACCTCCACACTCCCCGAGTCGGGGTCCAGCCGCACCAGGCACTGCGGCTCGGTCGGCGACGAGGCCACCGCCACCGCGGTGCGTCCGTCGGTGTCCAGCATCGACCACGTGGTCAGTTCGGTCCGTACCGGTGCCAGGTCCAGGGTGTCGGGGTCGTACACGCTCGGGGTCATGTCCGCGTGCCCGTGCAGTGTCACGAGCCGACCGGAGTCCAGTACGCAGAACGACCGGTTGCCCAGCCGTCCCGGCGGCGCGTGGAACTCCTCCTCGGCCGGGTACAGCGCGATCGCCTGTCCGGCCAACCGAGCCTGGTACAGGTTCCACCAGCCCGGCCAGTCGGAGGCCACGTACAGCGTCGAGTCGTCCGCCCAGGTCGGGGAGACCACCGACTCGTCCACGCCGCCCTTGAGCGTGTACTCACCGGACAGGCCTGTCTCGTCCAGGGTGCCCACCCGCAGTTCGCTGCCGTCCCACGGCATCCTCGGGTGGTTCCACCGCACGTACGCCAGGTGGGCGCCGTCCGGCGACGGAGTGGGCGAGGCGTAGAAGTCCGCGCCTGAGACCAGCTCGCGCACCGCCGAGGGGTCCTGCGAGCCCCGGCCCGACAACGGCACCGACACCACCGAGCGGCGGACCGAGCCGTCCTCGTGCCGCTCGCGTACGCACAGCACGCTGCGCCCGTCCGCGCTCAGCGCGGGGTCGGCGTAGCGCGAGGCCGCGTCGTCCTCGGGGGTCAGAGCCACCGGCTCCTGGGAACCGCGCTCCAGCAGGTACAGGCGTTGGTCGGCGGAGGAGGAGAACACCACGCCCATACGGGCGATGGCCTTGTCGTCGCGGCGGGGGACCGGCAGGTAGGTGCGTCCCCCGTACTCGTGCACCCGGGTGCTGACGTTCCAGGGGGAGGGCAGCAGCTCGGTCACCGTTCCGTCGGCGTCGCGCCGCATGAGGGTGGTTCGTCCCTCGTCCGGGCGGCTCTCCTCCCACCAGACCTCCCCGCCCACGACGGACGGGAACGCCATGCGCCGCACTCCTCGGGCGACGTCACCGGCGCTGATGGGCGATGGCCAGGAGCCGTGAGGGCTCGACAGTTCAGACATGTCCGCTCAGGGTGGGTCGTGGGTTCGATCAGATGACATGTCGACCTTAGCCCTCAGATGCTTCCCTGCGCAGCACCGAGAGGTGGCGGAGACGGCGACGGCCCCGCCCGCGACCTTTCAGGACGCGGACGGGGCCGTGTGGACCGGAGGGGAGGGGTCAGCCCCGCCCGTCACTGGGGCCGTCGTCGCCTGTGGCGTCGCCGTCCGCCTCGTCACCGGGCTCGGCGCGCCCGTCCTCGCTGAGCGTGTCCGGCAGGGGCTCCTGCACCGTGGGCTCCACGGCGACGGCGCCCGCGGCGCCGGTGGCCGTGCCGGTCCCCACCAGAGCCTCCTCGGTGTCCACGGGCTTGGCCGAGACCCTGCCCCGGCGGGAGTTGCGCCGCTCCAGCCAGATAGCGAACCGGCTCAGGCTCAGGTTGATGGCGATGTAGATGATCGCGCAGACGATCGCCGCGGGGATCACGTTGCTCTCGCGTGTGGCCAGCAGCGTGAAGCTGCGCAGCAGCTCGGGGAAGGCGACGATGTAGCCGAGCGCGGAGTCCTTGAGCAGGACCACCAGCTGCGCGACGATCGCGGGCATCATCGCCGTGATCGCCTGCGGGATCAGGATCAGCCACATGTTCTGGCTCCTGGTCATCCCGACGGCCTGTGCCGCCTCGGACTGTCCCTTGGGCACGGCGAGGATGCCCGCGCGGAACACCTCCGCCAGCACGGAGCCGTTGTACAGGGTCAGACCCGTGACGACGGCGACGAGAGCGGTCACCTGGAAGGTGCCGGTGGGGATGCTGAACACCTGGTAGGCCACGATCGGCAGCGCCATCGTGAAGAAGATCAGGATGAGCAGCGGAATGCCGCGGAAGAACTCCACGACGGCACCGGCCGGGATACGGATCCACCAGTGCTCGGACATGCGGCCGATACCGAACACCAGGCCGAAGGTGATCGCCAGGACCGAGGCGGTCAGGGCCGCGGTCAGGGTGTTCTGTAGGCCCGGAAGGACGTAGTCGGTCCATGTCCCAGGACGCAGGAACGGTTCCCACATGGGGGCCGCCCACTGGCCGTTCGGGTTGACGGCCCAGGTGGCCGGGTCGAACAGGGACGTCTCCCGTTCCCGCAGTGTGTTGTTGAAACCCAGGTACAGGATCGCCAGGCCGACCGCGAACAGGATCAGGGTGGCGACGGTGTAGACGACGTTGCGTGCGCGGGCCCTGGGGCCGGGCGCGTCGAAGAGGACGGAGCTCTGCGCACTCATCGGACCACCGCCACGCGCTTGGAGAGCCACCCGAAGAAGTAGCCCATCGGCAGGGTCAGGATCAGGAAGCCGAGCGCGAAGCCGACGAAGGTCGGCAGGACCGGCGCGATCCCTTGGTCGAACATGAGCTTCATCTCCCTGGACGCCTCCTGAACGCCCAGTCCCGCGACAGAGGCGACGGTCGTGTTCTTGGTCAGCGCGATGAGCACACTGCCCAGCGGGCCGACGACGGTGCGCAGCGCCTGCGGGATGACGATCAGCCGCAGGTTCTGGGTGAAGGTCAGGCCCAGGGACCGGGCCGCCTCCACCTGGCCGAGGGGGATCGTGTTGATGCCCGCGCGCAGTGACTCCGAGACGAAGCAGGAGGTGTAGGCGGACAGCCCGATGACCGCCCACCAGAAGACGTCCCACGCGACGGAGTCAGCCATGCTCAGGCGCAGGGCGCTGTTGAGGCCCAGCCCGCAGAACAGCAGGACGAGGGTCAAGGGCGTGTTGCGGATGCCCTCGACGTAGGCGGTGGCCAGACCGCGCAGCAGCGGGACGGGGGAGGCCCGCATCGCGGTGAGCAGGATACCCAGGACGAAGGAGAAGAAGGCGCTGAAGAGGGTGAGCCGGACGGTCCATGAGAAACCGTCGACAACCCTGTCGATATTGCTGAGAAAGGCTTCCATGGGTCCCAGCCGGTCAAGGGCCGAGCGGCGGGACCGGAGCCCGGTCCCGCCGCAAGGCGTACGGTCAGTAGACGAGGGGGGTTACTGGCAGTCCTCGATCTCGGGGGTGGACTCCTCGTAGGCGAAGTCCGTGGAGCCGAAGGCGTCGTCGAGGGCGTCGGTCGCGAAGCTCTCATCCCACATCTTGGTGATGGCCGCGTTGACCTCCTCGCACCGCTCGGTGGAGCCGGCGGGCAGGCCGACGCCGTACTTCTCCTCGCCGAACGGGTTGTTGACCATGCGGTAGGTGTCGGGGTTCTGCGCGGCGAAGCCCGCGAGGATGGTGTTGTCGGTGGTCACCGCGTCGACGGTGTTGTTGCCGAGCAGCTCCAGGCACTCCGAGTAGTTGCCGGCCTCGCGCAGCTCGGCGTCGATGTCCATGTCGTCGACGATGTTGTGGGCCGACCGGGAGCCGGAGGCCGAGCACAGCACCTTGCCCTCGAGGTCGTCGGGGCCCTGGATGTCGTCGTTCTCGGCGTTCACCAGGATGTCCTGCTGGGCGACGTAGTACGGCCCCGCGAAGTCGACGACCTGGCGGCGCTCGTCGGTGATCGAGTAGGTGGCGATCACCATGTCGACGGTGCCCTGCTGGAGGAAGGACTCGCGGTTGGCGGAGGCGGCCTCGGCCCACTCGATCTGCTCGGGGGAGTAGCCCAGCTCACCGGCGATGTAGGTGGCCACGTCCACGTCGAAGCCGACGGGGGCGTCGCCATCGAGGAGGCCCAGGCCCGGCTGGTCGTACTTGACGCCGATGGTGATGCTCTCGCCGTTGCCGTCGTCACCGCCGCCGCCGTCGCCACCGCCGACGTCGGAGGTGCCACAGGCGCTGAGGGCGAGGGCCAGGGCCGCGGTGCCGCCCAGGATGCTGCTGATGCGACGAACTCGCATGTTGGGGTACCTCTTCCTTGGTTCGTGCGAAGAACGCGGTGAAACCTAGTGGGTCAGGATCTTGGAAAGGAAGTCCTGGGCCCGCTCGGATCGGGGGTTGGTGAAGAACTCGTCCGGGGTGTTCTCCTCGACGATCTGTCCGTCGGCCATGAAAATGACACGGTTGGCCGCGCGGCGCGCGAACCCCATCTCGTGGGTGACCACGACCATCGTCATGCCCTCACTGGCCAGATCGGTCATGACGTCGAGGACTTCCTGGACCATCTCCGGGTCCAGGGCGGAGGTTGGCTCGTCGAAGAGGAGCACCTTCGGGTTCATCGCCAGGGCGCGGGCGATCGCCACACGCTGCTGTTGGCCGCCGGAGAGCTGTGCCGGGTACTTGTCCGCCTGGTTGCCGATCCGCACACGGTCCAGCAGTTCCATGCCGCGCTTGTCGGCTTCCGCCTTACTCATGCGCAGAACCTTGGTGGGCCCCAGCGTCACGTTCTGTAGCACCGTCTTGTGCGCGAACAGGTTGAACGACTGGAAGACCATGCCCACGTCGCTGCGGAGCTTGGCCAGGCCACGCCCCTCGGCGGGCAGTGGCTGCCCGTCCAGGGCGATCACACCGGTGTCGATGGGCTCCAGGCGGTTGATCGTGCGGCACAGGGTCGACTTGCCGGAGCCGGACGGCCCGATGACGACTACCACCTCGCCGGAGTTCACCGTCATATTGATGTCGCGGAGCACGTGCAGGTCGCCGAAGTGCTTGTTGACGTTCTCCAGCACGACGAGAGGACTTGAGGTCATGTTCGGAACCTAACGGGTCCATATTGCCGTGTCATCACAAAATCGCCGCTCGTCTACGGAGTAGTAGACTTGTTACGGCGTGATCGGCGAAACTGTTACCCGCTTGGGCGATCAAGTGCGCGTTTGTCGCTCCCTGTCGCGGTTTCGTGCTTCAGCGTCTCACATGGGTCTTCGCGGAGGCGCGCGGACTCCCCGTTGTGCCCGGGTCGCCCGCACAGGCCCAGGTCGGCGCGGGCGGGTCCGGCGGAGCGTGCCGCAGGGGCGGCCGCCCGAGGAGGGTGCGACGGGACGGAACGCGCACTCGCCCCGCGAACCAGTGCGCCGACGGGCTCCGCGTAGTCCGCGGTACCGGATAGCCTGGGGGCGTGAGCCAGAGTCGTACCTACCAAGTGCGGACCTACGGCTGCCAGATGAACGTCCACGACTCCGAGCGCCTCTCCGGTCTGCTGGAGGACGCTGGGTACGCGCACGCAGCCGAGGACACCACCGCAGACATCGTCGTCTTCAACACCTGTGCGGTCCGGGAGAACGCCGACAACCGCCTGTACGGCAACCTCGGGCACCTGCGCCCGGTCAAGGACGCCAACCCGGGCATGCAGATCGCCGTCGGGGGCTGCCTGGCGCAGAAGGACCGTGGCGAGATCGTGCGCCGCGCGCCCTGGGTCGACGTCGTGTTCGGCACCCACAACATCGGTTCCCTGCCCACCCTTCTGGAGCGCGCACGCGTCCAGAAGGAGGCGCAGGTGGAGATCGCCGAGTCGTTGGAGCACTTCCCCTCCACGCTGCCCAGCCGCCGCGAGTCCGCCTACGCGGCGTGGGTGTCGATCTCCGTTGGCTGCAACAACACCTGCACCTTCTGCATCGTGCCCGCGCTACGTGGCAAGGAGCAGGACCGCCGCCCCGGCGACGTGCTCGCCGAGGTGCGCACGCTGGTCGACGAGGGCGTCAGCGAGGTCACCCTGCTCGGCCAGAACGTCAACGCCTACGGCAGCGGCTTCGGCGACCGGCAGGCCTTCTCCAAACTGCTGCGCGCCTGCGGCGAGGTCGAGGGGCTGGAACGGGTCCGCTTCACCTCCCCGCACCCGCGGGACTTCACCGATGACGTCATCGAGGCCATGGCCGAGACCCCCAACGTCATGCCGCAGCTGCACATGCCGCTGCAATCAGGGTCGAGCAAGGTCCTCAAGGACATGCGGCGCTCCTACCGCCAGGAGCGCTTCCTGAGCATCGTGGAGAAGGTGCGCGCCGCCATGCCGCACGCCGCGGTCACCACCGACATCATCGTGGGCTTCCCCGGCGAGACCGAGGAGGACTTCCAGGAGACGCTGCACGTGGTCCGTGAGGCCCGCTTCGCCATGGCGTTCACCTTCCAGTACTCCAAGCGCCCCGGCACCCCGGCCGCCACCATGGACGGTCAGGTGCCGCCGGAGGTGGTCAAGGACCGCTACCAGCGGCTGGTCGACCTCCAGGACCGGATCTCCTGGGAGGAGAACCAGAAGATGATCGGCCGCGAGGTCGAGCTGCTGGTCTCCGAGGGCGGTGGCAAGAAGGACGGCGAGCACCGCCGTCTGTCCGGCCGCGCCCCCGACAACCGCCTGGTGCACTTCGCGGTCGGTGACGGCGAGGAGCCGCGCCCCGGCGACACGGTGAACGTGGAGGTCACCTACGCCGCCCCGCACCACCTGGTGGCCGATTCCGGTGTCCGGGGCCTGCGCCGTACCCGCGCGGGTGACGCCTGGGCGGCCCGCAACGGCCAGCCGGTGCCGGAGAACAAGCCGGACGTGCTGCTGGGGATGCCCCGGATCGGTGTACCGGACGAGCAGCCCGCCGCCGCGGGCGGCTGCTGCGACGCCTGAACCGCTCCCGCTCCCACGGGAGCCCCGACGGGCGGAGGGCGCGGCCCCCGCGCACACGCGCCGGGGCCGCGCCCGTCCCGGATCCGGTCTCAGCGGAGGCGGACGGGCAGGCTGTCCATCCGCAGGGTGCCCGGGGTCTTCTGGCGCTGCGGTTCCCGGCCGGGAACCAGTGACAGGTCGGGGTAGGCCTCCAGCAGGGACCCGACCGCCACCTCGCCCTCCTGGCGGGCCAGGGCCGCCCCCAGGCAGTAGTGGAGGCCGTGCCCGAAGCCCACGTGCGCCTCGCCGGGCCGGCCCTGGTGCCGGGTGATGTCGAACCTGTGCGGGTCCGGGTGGACCCGCGGGTCGCGGTTGGCGCCCGCGATGACCGCGATCGCCCGCTGCCCCGCGGCCAGGCGGCCGGTCCTGAGCTGGACGTCCTCGGCCGCGTACCGGGCCTTGCTGACCGCTGCGGTGCCCCCGTATCGGAGCATCTCGTGGACCGCCGAGGGCAGCAGGGCCGGGTCGGACCTGAGCGCCTCCAGCTGCTCGGGGCGGGTGAGCAGAGCCTCCACACCGTTGCCTAGCAGGTGCGCGGTGGTCTCGTGTCCGCCGACGACCAGGGTGAACACCAGGGTGATCAGCTCACTCTCACTGAGGCGTCCGCCGTCCTCGTCGCGGGCCCGGACCAGCGCGCCGAGGAGGTCGTCGGTCGGTTCGGCGCGGCGCTCGGCGAGCATCTCCTTGATGTGGTCGATCATCGCGCCGAGCGCGTCGTTCATCAGTTCGGCGCGGGTGGGGTCGAACTTGTGCAGCTGTGCGCTCCACTCCCGCCAGGCGGCGCGCTCCTCCTCCGGGACCCCCACCAGGTCGCAGATCACCGCGATCGGCAGAGGGTAGGAGAAGTGCGGCATGAGGTCCACGACCCCGTCCCCGTCGGCGAGCTCGGGCAGGCGGGCGAGCAGGTCGTCGGCGATGCGCCGCACCTTGGGCCGCAGCTCGTTGACGCGGCGCACGGTGAAGGTGCGCGAGACCAGCTTGCGCAGCCGGGTGTGGTCTTCGCCGTCCTTGTCCAGGAGCGACTCGGTCAGATAGGTGACCAGGTCCGGACGGATGCCCATCGAGTTCAGGGCGTCGGAGCGCTTGGCGGTGACCTGCCCCTGGGACACGTGGGCGGGGTCGAGGACGAACCGCCGGTCGCTGAGGATGGTGCGCACGTCCTCGTCGTCGACGAAGAGGACGGCCTCCATGGTGTCCACGAAGAGGGCCGGGGCCGAGCCGCCCCTGGCCCGGACCCGTTCGATCACCGAGACGGGGTCGGCGGCGAACTCGGGTGAGCGCAGGTCGACGAGGTCGTTGGACGAGGACGTGGCTGTCATGGGCTCTCCTGGTCTACGTGGTGCGTGTGGTCTGTTTCTGCCGTTCGACCTCGTCGCGGATCCGACCCTCCAGGCGGGAGAACACCTCCACGACCCGGGGGTGGACCTTGTGCGCGCTCTCGGGAAGGACGTCCTCCTCCAGGAGCAGCCGGACGCTCTGGGCGATGAGGTCGGCGCGGGTGGTGTGGTCCGGTACGTGGAAGCGGATCTCGTTCAGCAGCGGACCGGCGACCATATGGCCCAGCGTGATCGTGCTGAAGGCGTAGAGCTGGTCGTCGAAGGATCGGTCGGTGCGCAGTACTCCGTGTTCGCGTAGCAGGCCCCAGGAGGTCCGCAAGGCCTCCACCCGTTCCTGGATGACGTCACCGATCACGTCCGACGCACGGCGTGAGAGATCGCTGAGGGTCTCGGTGTCGCTGGTGAACACGGACCGCAGGATCGGTGAGTCGAGCTGGCGCAGGTAGAGGTTGCGCGCGAGCTCGCTGGGCCGGATGTTCTCGGGTGACTGGCGCATGGTGTCCAGCAGCCGCGAGATCATGCCGAGCTGTGCCCGCATGATGACCGTCATGAGCAGCGCGTCCTTGGTGGAGAAGTGCAGGTAGACGGTCCCCTTGCCGACCTTCGCCCGTCGGGCGACGTCCTCGATGGTGACCTTGCGGTAGCCCCAGGCCACTATCAGTTCCTCTGCCGCGTCCAGGATGCGGTCGGCGCGCAGCTCGCGGTCGGTGACGGATGGGTGTTCGGTGGACGGGGCCACGGTGTGCTCCTGCGAGTCGAGGGTGTGCATGGTGGGGCTGGCCACGCATGTTGACGCGATGACCATATCTCCACACCTCCCTCACTGACTCGATGACCAGATTTGAAAACTGGTCATATAGTCAAACTAGGCGGCCGGGCGTGCGGTGGCAAGGGGGTCGTACCGGGTTTCGGGCCGAAGGCCGGGCAGGGAGACAGAACGGGGGCCGGACCCCGTCGGGCCCGGCCCCCGTGGACGCGGAGGAGGCGGCTACTCCGTGGCGCGCTGGGCGCTGGGCACCCAGGTGGACACGTCCACCAGTGCCTCGCCAGGCTCCTCCGAGGCACCCGCCAGCGCCCGGTCCACCTGGGCCAGGGCACGCTCCAGGAGGTCGGGAGCGTCATGGGGCAGCCAGCGCACCCGCGGGTCCCGGCGGAACCACGACTCCTGTCGGCGGGCGAACCGTCGGGTGGCCTGGGCGGTGGCCGCCCTGGCCTCCTCCTCGGACAGCTCTCCGTCCAGTTGGGCGAGCGCCTGTGCGTACCCGAGCGCGCGCGAGGCCGTCCGGCCCTCGCGCAGCCCCTCTCCGTCCAGGCGGCGGACCTCTTCCAGGAGGCCCCGCTCCCACATGCGGTCCACGCGGGTGCCGATGCGCCCGTCCAGTTCGTGACGGGGGGAGGTCAGACCGATCTGCGTGCACGGGTAGAAGGAGGTGTGGTCCGGCAGGTTCGCGGTGAACGGCCTGCCGGTCAGCTCGATGACCTCCAGGGCGCGTACGATCCGCCGCCCGTTGCCGGGCAGGATGGCGCGCGCCGCCGCGGGGTCGGACTCGGCCAGACGGGCGTGCAGCACGCCCGGGCCGACGTCGCCCAGCTCCGTCTCCAGGCGGGCGCGGACCGCGGGGTCGGTACCGGGGAAGTCCAGGTGGTCCAGGACCGCCCGCACGTACAGGCCCGAACCGCCGACCAGGATGGGGATGACGTCGCGGTCGGCGCACTCCTCGACGCGGTCGCGGGCCATGGCCTGGTAGCTGGCCACGTCCGCGGGTTCGCTGACATCCCAGA
Organism: Nocardiopsis sp. TRM 82005; assembly: GCF_056312425.1. Classification (NCBI taxonomy): domain Bacteria; kingdom Bacillati; phylum Actinomycetota; class Actinomycetes; order Streptosporangiales; family Nocardiopsidaceae; genus Nocardiopsis; species Nocardiopsis sp. TRM 82005. Next base: position 19,193 of record NZ_JBWDTQ010000010.1, on the reverse strand, counting down.
CGTCGAGCATGTGGTGGGGGATGCCGCGCCTCTCGGCCTCGGTGAGCTTGGCGGTGCCGATGTCCATACCCTCGTAGAGCTGCATGGAGTCGGCGTTGATCACCTCGCCCCGGCGCCCGATGCGCTCCTCCAGCCGTAGGGCCATCTCGACGGCCAGGTCCGACTTGCCCACAGCGGTCGGGCCGACGACCGCGATCACCTTGATCATCCCCCCAGCGTATTCAGGCGGGGGCCTGCCCCGGACGGCCGCGCTTCGCGCGCGGTGCCCCCAAGCGACGGGTGGCGTCCAGCGAACACGCCCTAGGATGGTCGGCATGCGATTCGCTAAGGGCCACGGAACAGAGAACGACTTCGTGATCCTCCCCGACCCCGAAGGGGAGCTCGACATCACGGAGGAGACCGTCCGTCTGCTGTGCGATCGACGGGCCGGTATCGGTGGCGATGGCATCCTGCGCGTGGTGCGCACGCGTGCCCTCGGCGAGGTCCTCGCACCAGCCGCCCGCACGGCTGAGCGTGCCGAGTGGTTCATGGACTACCGCAACGCCGACGGCACGGTCGCCGAGATGTGCGGCAACGGGGTGCGGGTATTCGCCCGCTACCTGTTGCACGCCGGGCTCATCCGGGGCGACCGGTTCGAGGTGGGCACCCGCGACGGCGCCAAGGAGGTGCGCGTCGACGCCGACGGCGACATCACCACGGACATGGGCCGTGTGGAGATGCAGGGGACCTCCTCCGCCAAGCTCGCCCGGCAGGTGGTGCACGGCGCCCAGATCTCCGTGGGCAACCCCCACCTGGCCTGTGAGGTGCCCGGCCCCGTCGCCGAGGTGGAACTGACCGAGCTGCCGGTGCTGGACGGCGAGGCCTTCCCCGAGGGGGCCAACGTCGAGGTGTACACCGAGACCGCCCCGGGCGTGCTGGAGATGCGCGTGTACGAGCGCGGCTCCGGTGAGACCCGCTCCTGCGGCACCGGTATCGTCGCCGCCGCCGCTGCCGCCACCCCGAGCGGTGAGGGCGCGACCTGGCGCGTGCGGGTTCTCGGAGGCGAGTGCACCGTGTTCCTGGACGCTGACGGTGCGAGGCTGCGCGGCCCGGCCGTCATCGTGGCCGAGGGCGAGACCTCGCTGGCCTGAGCGTTCCGGAGCCGGGAGTACGACGACGCCCGGCCCCGGGGCGGCTCCGGCCGAGCAGCCGCTCCACGGTCAGGCCGCGCATGGAGGCGTCCAGCACCCTGGCGGTGTGCGTCACGGTGACCGGAGAACCCGCGCGCTCCATGGCGGCGGCGATCTGTAGCGAGCACCCGGGGTTGCCCGAGACCAGCACGTCCGCACCGGTGGAGGCCACGTCCTGGCCCTTGCGGTCGCCCAGCTCATTGGCGGCCTCGGGCTTGAGGAGGTTGTACACCCCGGCCGACCCGCAGCAGATCTCCTTGTTGGGCAGGTCGGACACGCGCAGCTCGGGGATGCCCGCGAGCAGGGCACGGGGCGGCTGGGTGACGCCCTGGCCGTGGGAGAGGTGGCACGCGTCGTGGTAGGCCACGTGCAGGGGGAGGGGGTGGCGCTCGGCACGCGGGCCCAGGTCCACCAGGAACTCGGTCAGGTCCACGACCCGCTCGGACAGGGCACGTCCCCGGCGCACCCAGGCCCCGTCGGCGCCCGCCTCGGCCAGAGTGCGGTCGAAGTGCTTCATGCTGGAGCCGCACCCGGCCGAGTTGACCACGATCCGGTCCACACGCTCGCGCTCGAACGCCTCGATCAGGCGCTGGGCGAAGCCGGCGGACTCCTCCAGGCGGCCGGCGTGCCCGGAGAGGGCGCCGCAGCAGCCCTGGGTACGCGGCACGACCACGTCGCAGCCCTCCAGGGCCAGTACGCGCGCGGTCGCGGTGTTGACCTCGGGGAAGAACGCCCCCTGTACGCAGCCCACCAGCATGCCCACCCGGGCCCGCGCCCGTCCGACTGCGGGCACCAGCTCCGGCAGGGGAGGCGGGGCGGGCGGCAGCGGCGGCGAGACGCGCTCCATCGCGGCCAGGGCCGGGGAGGCCCGCTCCAGCAGCCCGGACCGCCGCACCAGCGAGGACACCCCGCTGGCCTGGTAGGCGCGCAGGGGACCGCGCAGCAACCGCAGCCTGCGCCGGTACGGGAAGAGCGTGAAGATCGCCCCCCGCAGCGCACGCTCGCCCCGGGGCCGCTCGTGCTCGGCCTCCACCCGGTGCCGGGTGTGCTCGATGAGGGCGTCGTAGGCCACCCCCGACGGGCACGAGGACACGCAGGCCAGACAGCCCAGGCAGTTGTCGAAGTGCCCGACCGCGGTCTCGGTCAGCACGTCCTCGGTGTGCGTCTGCTCCATCAGGTGGATGCGCCCGCGCGGTGAGTCCATCTCCTGCCCCCACAACACGTGTGTGGGGCAGGTGGGCAGGCAGAACCCGCAGTGGACGCAGTCGTCGATCAGGTCGCCGAACAGTTGCTCGCGCTCGTCCGGAGCCCCACGCGCGTTCTCGTCCGTAGCCCCGGTCGGTAGGTCGGTCACGGGCCCTCCCCGGTACTCGTGGTCTTTCAGATGCCGCCCGCGAAACGTCCGGGGGCCAGTCGGTGGTCGGGGTCGAAGGAGTCCTTGACCGCCCGCATCAGCGGCAGCCCGGGTACCTCGCCCCACAGGTCGACGCCGGCGGCGTGGACCTGTGGTTCCGCCCGCAACAGGGTCATCGACCATCCGGGGACCGAGCGCACGCCGCCGGCGACCTCCCCCACCGCCCCGGCACCGGTGCCCGGGGGGAAGGACGCGTACAGCGCCCCCGCCCGGAGCGAACCGCTGACGTGCGCGGCCGCGTTCACCGCTCCGGAGAGCTCACCCACCCGAGCGGCGGCACGGACACTCTCGGCGGGAGGCACCGACACCAGGGCGAGCGTGCCCGCGGCGGGCAGGACGCCCCAGCCCCCGGGCAGGACGTCGGCCACCTCCGGCTCCCCGCCCAGGGCCCGGGCGATCTCGGCCACCCGTGCTCCGAGCCCGCCCGAGGTGCCCTCCAGCACCACCCGCAGGCGCCCCGGCCCCTCCGGGGGCTGGTCCAGCTCCACCGCCGAGGGCACCGCCGTGCTCCGCCGCAGCGCCGCCAGCGCCCGTTCGGCGTGCTCGGCGGAGGAAACCTCGCGGCTCACCACGCGCAGGGCCGGAGGGACCGGGTACAGGCGAAAGGCCACCGAGGCGATCACGCCCAGGGTGCCCAGCCCGCCGGTGTGCAGCTTGGCCAGGTCGTACCCGGCCACGTTCTTGACCACCCGGCCGCCGCTGCGCGCCACCACCCCGTCGGCGCGCACCACCGTCATGCCGATGACCAGGTCGCGCAGCGCCCCGCTGAGCAGGCGGCGCGGACCGCTCACACCCGTGGCGACCATCCCGCCCACGGTGCCGCCCGCGCGCACCGGGTCCATGGACAACCGCTGCCCCGCGGCGGCCAGCACCCCGTACAGCTCGTCCACGGGGGTGCCCGCACCGGCCTCCACCACCAGGTCACCAGCGATGTGCTCGATCCAGGACAGGCCGGTGGTGTCCACGAGCAGGTCCAGGCGGCGGGGGAGGCCGCCCCAGTCCGCGGCCGTGCCGTTGCCGCGCGCGACGACGGCCAGCTTCTCACGCGCGGCGGCCGCCATGACCCGCCCCAGCGCCTCGGTGCCGTCGGGGCGCGCCACGTGCGCGGGGAGCAGGCCGCCCACCGTGTCGGAGCCGGTCCCCTCCCGCAGGGCGCGGCCCTCGGCTCCCAGCCCCTCGGCGAGTGTCACGCGCGTCTCCCCACTCTCGTGTCCTGTCCTGCGGCGCCTCGGTGTTCAGAACTGCTCGGCCTCTCCCGACTCCACCAACGGGTGCACGCCCTTGCGTACCCCGGGCCGCTCACCGCACAGCCGAGGGGTGGGCAGCAGTTTGTCCGGGTTGGCGATCCCGCCCGGGTCCAGGGCCCGGCGGAACAGGTCGAAGGTGGCCAGGTCGTCGGGGCCGTACATGCGCGGCATCTTGCACGCCTTGTCCACTCCCACGCCGTGCTCGCCGGTGATGGACCCGCCGTGTTCGACGCACAGGTCCAAGATGGCACCGGAGACCTCCTCGGCCCGTTCCCCCGCACCGGGCTCGGCGTCGTCGAACAGCACGAGCGGGTGCAGGTTGCCGTCCCCGGCGTGGAAGACGTTGGCGACGCGGATACCGCTGGCGGCCGACAGTTCGGTGATGCGGCGCAGTACCTCGGGCAGGGCGGTGCGTGGGACGACGCCGTCCTGGACGATGTAGGCGGGGCTGATCCGGCCGACGGCGGCGAAGGCCGACTTGCGCCCCTTCCAGATACGGGCGCGCTCGTCGGCTCCGCTGGCGGTGCGGGTCTCGAAGGCGCCCGCCTCCGCGCACAGCCGGGTGACCTCGGCGAGCTGGGCGTCGACCTCGGCGGCGGGCCCGTCCAGCTCCACGACCAACACGGCCGCGGCCCCCCCGGGGTAGTCGCAGGCCACGGCCCTCTCGGCGGCCTCGATGGCCAGCGCGTCCATCATCTCGACGGCCGAGGGCAGCACCCCGGCGGCGATGATCGAGCTGACCGCCCGTCCGCCCGCGTCCATCGAGGTGAACGCGGAGAGCAGGGTGACGGTCCGCTCCGGCGACCGGGTGAGGCCGACGGTGACGCGGGTGGCCACGCCCAGGGTGCCCTCGGAGCCGGTGAAGGCCCCGATGAGGTCGTAGCCGTGCGCGCCGGGGCTCTTGCCGCCCAGGCTCACCAGCTCACCGGAGGGGGTGACGATGTCCAGGCCGCGCACGTGGTTGACGGTGAACCCGTACTTGAGGCAGTGGGCGCCGCCGGAGTTCTCGGCGACGTTGCCGCCCACGGAGCACACCTGCTGGCTGGAGGGGTCGGGAGCGTAGTAGTAGCCATGCGGCATGGCGGCGCGGGTGACGTCGATGTTGGCCACCCCGGGCTCGACGACGGCGCACTCGTTCTCGACGTCGACCTCCAGGACGCGGCGCATGCGCGAGGTGACGAGCAGGACGCCCTCGGCGTGGGGGAGCGCTCCCGCCGACAGGCCGGTGCCCGCGCCGCGGGGAACGAAGGGCACGCCGTTCTCGGCGCACAGGCGCACGACGGCGGCGACCTGGTCAGCGGTGGTGGGCAGCGCGACGACGCCGGGAACCGCGCGGTGGTGGGTGAGGCCGTCGCTCTCGTAGGTGCGGCGCTGGGCGGTGTCGGTGAGGACGCCGTCCTCACCGCAGATCCGGCGCAGCGGCGGGACGAGCGCGGCCGCACTGGCCTGAGGCTTCGCCGCGGACGCGGTCTCGGACATGGGCGCCTCCCGGTTCCACCGGCGTCGACGGGGCTGGTTCCGCCCGTACCGGTTGCGACCTCGCAAGGTGAAAGTACGACCGCACCCCCTGCCGGGGCAAGGGGTGCGGTGGAAGCCGTCTTCCGTTTTATGAAATCTGCGCCGAAATTACGGCATGCGCTCGTAGGCGGGCAGCGTCAGGAAGTCGACGTAGTCGTCGGCGAGGGCGACCTCGGTGAACAGCTCGGTGGCCTGGCTGAACAGATCCTCGTCGAAGCTCTCGCCCAGAGCCTCTCGGATGGCCGCCAGCTCCTCGTCGATGATCTGCTTGACCAGGTCGCCGGTGACCTTGGGACCGTCGTCGAGGGTGATGTCGTTGTGCAGCCACTGCCAGATCTGGGAACGCGAGATCTCGGCGGTCGCGGCGTCCTCCATCAGGTTGTGGATGGCCACCGCGCCGTTGCCGCCCATCCACGACGCCAGGTACTGGAGGGCGACGTTGATGTTGCCGCGCAGGCCGGCGAGGGTGACGCCGCCCGGGGTCCTGTCGACGGCGAGCAGGTCGGCCGCGGAGACCTCCACGTCGGGACGCTGCTTGTCGAGCTGGTTCGGGCGCTCGCCCAGGACGCCGTCGAAGATCTCCATGGCGACCGGGACCAGGTCGGGGTGGGCGACCCAGGAGCCGTCGAAGCCGTCACCGGACTCGCGGGACTTGTCGTCGCGGACCTTGGCGAAGGCGGTCTTGTTGACATCCTCGTCCCTGCGGGAGGGGATGAAGGCCGCCATGCCGCCGATGGCGTGCGCACCGCGCTTGTGGCAGGTCTTGACCAGCAGTTCGGTGTAGGCGCGCATCATCGGCGCGGTCATGGTGACGGCGTTGCGCTCGGGCAGCAGGAAGCCGCGGCCACGGGTGCGGTGGGTCTTGATGATGCTGAACAGGTAGTCCCAGCGGCCGGCGTTGAGCCCGGCGGAGTGCTCGCGCAGCTCGTAGAGGATCTCCTCCATCTCGAACGCGGCCGGGATGGTCTCGATCAGGCAGGTGGCGCGGATGGTGCCGCGCGGGATCCCCAGGCGCTCCTGGGCCAGGACGAAGACCTCGTTCCACAGGCGTGCCTCGAGGTGGCTCTCCATCTTGGGCAGGTAGAAGTAGGGGCCCCTGCCCTTGTCGATCTGGCGCTGGGCGCAGTGGAAGAAGTAGAGCGCGAAGTCGACGATGCCGCCACTGGCGCGCTGGCCGTCCACGAGGATGTGCTTCTCGTCCAGGTGCCAGCCGCGCGGGCGCACGACGATGCTGGCGAGCTCCCCGTCCTCCTTCAGCGAGTAGGTCTTGCCCTGGGGAGAGGTGAAGTCGATCTTGCGGTCGAGCGCGTCGCGCAGGTTGAGATGCCCGCCGACCATGTTCTCCCACAGCGGGGTGTTGGCGTCCTCGAAGTCGGCCAGCCACACCTTGGCGCCGGAGTTGAGCGCGTTGATGGTCATCTTGCGGTCGGTGGGGCCGGTGATCTCGACCCGTCGGTCCGTGATGCCGGGGGCGGGAGGGGCGACCCGCCAGCTGTCGTCCTCGCGGACGTGCTTGGTCTCGGGGAGGAAGTCGAGGTCGGTCCCGGCCGAGATCTGCTCCTGTCGGGCGACCCGGGCGGCGAGGAGCTCCTGGCGGCGCCCCTCGAAGGTGCGGTGTAGTTCGGCGACGAGAGCGAGGGCGTCCTCTGTGAGGATCTCGTCGAACCGTTCGTGGAGGGGGCCGGTGATCTCGACCCCGTGCGTGGCGCCCATGAAAAACCTTCCGCAATACGAAATAAGCTTCTGGTATGTGGAAAACGAAGCTACCGCCCTGGTCGGCGGGCGGTCAACGTCGCGCGTGTCTCACGTGACCGAGAAGTTTCCCGCGATGAGAAGGTCGCAAAAACTTCTCCGCCGAAGTTTCGGCACCCTTGGCCAACAGCGATGCGGCCCCGCCCCGCGTGCGGTGCTGTGCCCCGCCGCGAGCGCCCTGCAATAATTCAGGTGCCCCGGCGGAGACGAGGTGTCACCATCGACAGGGCACCCGCCACGGCCCGGCCACGGGAAGAATCACGGCGGTGATCACGTTGACCCACCTGGAGGGATATGAATACAGCTGACACCCGCGGAAGCGTCCGACCCGGCCACGAGGCCGAGGACGCGTTCCGCGAGGCGATCACCGTCGGGGACGGGGTCAACGCAACCGACGCGTCCCGCGAGGCCCAAGGCGCCGGCGGTAACCGCTACGAAGACCCGAACAACGCCCCCGACCAGGGCGAGATGGAACTCGCGGAGCGCCACGCGCTGCGCCGAGTGCAAGGGCTCTCCACCGAGCTCACCGACGTCACCGAGGTCGAGTACCGGTCCCTGCGGCTGGAGCGCGTCGTCCTCATCGGTGTGTGGACCACCGGGACCCAGGCCGAAGCCGACAACTCGCTCGTCGAACTGGCGGCCCTGTCCGAGACCGCGGGCGCCCTCGTTCTCGAAGGCCTCACCCAGCGCCGTTCCAAGCCCGACCCCGCCACCTACGTCGGCAAGGGCAAGGCCGCCGAGCTGCACGACATCGTGGAGGCCACCGGCGCCGACACCGTGGTGTGCGACGGGGAGCTCACCCCGGGCCAGCTGCGCCAGCTGGAGGACGTGGTCAAGGTCAAGGTGATCGACCGCACCGCCCTGATCCTGGACATCTTCGCCCAACACGCTCGCAGCAGCGAGGGTAAGGCCCAGGTCGAACTCGCCCAGCTCAGCTACCTGCTGCCGCGGCTGCGGGGCTGGGGTGACTCCCTGTCCAGGCAGGCGGGCGGTTCCGGCGGCGGCAGCGCGGGCGGTGGCGTGGGTCTGCGCGGTCCCGGTGAGACCAAGATCGAGACGGACCGCCGCCGTATCAACGACAAGATGGCCAAGCTGCGCCGCCAGCTCGCCCACATGCGTACCGCACGCGATGTCAAGCGCGACGTCCGACGCACCCGCGAGGTGCCGTCCGTGGCCATCGCCGGCTACACCAACGCGGGCAAGTCGAGCCTGCTCAACCGGCTCACCGGCGCCGGCGTCCTGGTGGAGAACGCCCTGTTCGCCACCCTGGACCCGACCGTCCGCCAGGCACGCACGCCCGACGGCCGTGGATTCACGCTCAGCGACACCGTCGGCTTCGTCCGGCACCTGCCGCACCAGCTGGTGGAGGCTTTCCGCTCCACCCTGGAGGAGGTCGCCGACTCCGACCTGGTCCTGCACGTGATCGACGGGTCCCACCCCGACCCCGAGAGCCAGATCAGCGCGGTCCGCGAGGTGTTCGCCGACATCCACGCCGCCGACGTGCCCGAGCTCATCGTGGTCAACAAGGTGGACGCCGCCGACCCCGACGTGCTCAGGACGCTGCGCACCCGCTACCCGGACATGGTCGAGGTCTCGGCCCGCACCGGGGAGGGCGTGCCCGAACTGGTGACGGCGCTGGCCGACGCGCTGCCCGAGCTGGCACACGAGGTACGCGTGCTCGTTCCGTACTCGCGGGGAGACCTCGTCGCCCGGGTGTACGAGGAGGGGCGCATCCTCAGCGAGGAGCACACCGGCGAGGGCACGGCGATCCATGCCTTCGTCCCCGAACTGCTCGCCGCCAAGCTCGACGAGTACACGCCCAGCACGGTCTGAGGGCCGCGCGACACACCACGCACCGTGACGGCTGAGGGCCGGGGCGCCCCACGAGGGGTGCCCCGGCCCTCCCGTGTCCGGGGCCCGGTGGCACAGGCGTGTCACGTGCGTGTCGCCCGAATGAAGCCACGTCCCGAAGCTGGGGTTCGTCGCGCTCGCTACGCTGCGTACTCGCGATTTTTGCCCCGAGACATTCGCTTTCGGCTTCGGCGGGAGGTGTACACGGAGTCCGCGGATGGACTACGGTTTTGGAGCACTGGCCGCCAGTGGCGGCTGTCCGAGACAGCCGAGACTCCCCCACTGCCCGGCACCGCGGCGACTGCCCGGTCGCCCCCACCGGCTCTGTCGGACCGCTCCAGATACGAGGTCGCTATGTCCGCCCGTGTGTCCCACGACCGTGCTCCCCGGCCACAGTGGCGGATCTGACCGGCGAGGACGGGCGATCCCATGGCGGTAGTACTCCTCAGCAACATCGGACGGCTGTGGACCGGGAACGAGCTGCTCACCAACGCCGCGCTCCTGATCCACGACGATCGCGTGGCCTGGGCGGGCCCCGCCGCCGAGTTGCCCCAGCGCGTCCCGGGCGTGGTGGAGGACCTCACTGACGTCGACGACGTCGTCAACATCGACGGCGGCATGATCACCCCCGGGCTGGTCGATGCCCACTGCCACCCGGTGTACGCGGGCGACCGCTACGCCGAGGTCAACATGTGGGCCAAGGGCGCGTCCAAGGGGGACATCTTCGCGGCGGGCGGCGGTGTCTCCACGACCGTGACCATCACCCGGGGCACCGACCCCTGGACCTTGTGCAACGCGGTCCGTGAGCGGCTCCGGCACTGGGTGCTGACCGGCACCACCACGGTGGAGGCCAAGACCGGCTACCACCTGACCAGGGACGGGGAGCTGGCCGACGTGCGCCTGCTGCGCTCCCTGGAGGAGGAGCCGGGCATGCCGCGCCTGCACGTCACCTTCTTCCCCGCGCACGGGGTGCCACCCGAGTTCTTCGGACGTCCCCAGGAGTACGTCGCCACCGCGGCCTCCTGGCTCAACGACGCCGCCCTGGCCGGTGCCGACGGCGTGGACGTGTACTGCGACAACCAGCAGTTCACCACCGAGGACGCCCACATGCTGCTGGGCGTGGGACAGTCGGCGGGGTTGCGCACCACACTGCACGCCTGTTCCCGGCCCCGGCACGGTGCCGTGCGCATGGCCACCGAGATGGGCTGCTCGTCGGTGGACCTGTTGCACGAGACCGACGAGGACGACGTCCTGGCACTGGCCGCCACCCGCACACCGGTGGTGGCCTGCCCGACCACCTCGCTGCACGAGCGCCGCACCCCGCCGGTGCGGGCCCTGCTCGACCACGGGGTGCCGATCGGCCTGGGCACCGACCACAACCCCGGCCAGTCCGGGACGATGTCGATGCCGCTGGTGATCTCGTTGGCCACCTCCATGTTCGAGATGACCGTCCAGGAGGCACTGCACGCCGCCACAGTGGGCAGCGCACGAGCTCTGGGGCTGGGCGACCGCGGCGTGCTCGCGCCCGGCAGCCTGGCCGATCTGGTCCAGTGGGACGCCGACCACGAGGGCGCGTTCGCCTGGTCGATGGGACTGAACACCCTGCGTGTGTGGCAGGGCGGCAGAACCATCCGCTGAGGGACCGCTGTGCCGACGCCCGGAGGCCGCTCTCAGCGCCTGCCGCGCGCCCGGGCGATCTCGATCACGGCGCGCTCCAGCGCGTACTCGGGGTCGCGTCCGGCACCCTTGATGAGCGCGTCGGTCTCGGCGACCACCGCCATGGCCCGGGTGACCCCCGCCGGGCTCCACCCCCGGGCCTGCTGGCGCAGGGTGCGCAGCTTCCACGGCGGCACCTTGGCCCGCTTGGCCAGATCCGCCTCAGAGGTGCCGCGCGGCGGCTGGGCCGCCACGGCGATCCCGCGCACCGCGCCGGCCAGGGCGCTGTTGATCAGCACCGGGGCGGTACCCACGGCCAGCGACCAGCGCAGCTGCTCCAGCGCCTCGGGCAGGCGGCCCTCCACCGCGCGGTCGGCCACCGTGAACCCGGAGGCCTCCGCTTTGCCGGAGTGGTAGCGGGCCACCGCCGCGGCGTCCACCCGGCCCCCGGTGTCGGCGACCAGCTGGGTACAGGCCGCGGCGAGCTCGCGCAGCTCGCTGCCGACCGAGTCCACCAGCGCCTGTGCGGCGTCGGCGGTGATCTGGCGTCCGGCTCGGGAGAACTCGCCCTTGACGAAGGACACCCGCTCGGCGGGCTTGCTCGGTCCTTTGCAGTCCACCCGCTGGGCACCCGCCTTGGCCGCCGCCTGTAGCAGCGCCTTGCCCTTGTTTCCGCCCGCGTGCGTGAGCACGAGGTTGACGTCGTCGGCGGGGTCCTTGAGGTAGTCGGTGACGGTCGCCGCCAGATCCTTGGTCAGGTCCTGGGACGAGCGCAGCACCACCACCCGCCGGTCGCCGAACAACGAGGGCGAGGTGACCTCGACGAGCGTGGACATCCCTATCTGGGCGGGCACCAGGTCGTGGACGTCCACCTCGGGGTCGGTCTCGCGGACCTCCGCGACGATGGCGGCGACGGCCCGGTCGACGAGGAGTTCCTCGTCCCCGACGATGATCGTGAGCAGGGCGGGTGCAGGCATACAACAGAGCATGCCACGTCCCACCGACCAGCCGGACGCACAGGAGGCGACCGCCGGACACGTCCTACCGCGCGGGATCGGGGCCGCGCACCACGGCCGTGCCCGGACCGGAGCCGTCGCCCTCCAGCACGGCCACGTCCCCGTCCCGGTCGGTGCGCAGGTTTACCCGCGCCACCCGTTCCAGCACCCTCCAGGTGAAGGGCGCGGGATGCCCGTAGGGGTTGTCCGCGCCGACCGAGGTCACCGACACCACCGGATCCGCCGCTTCCAGGAAGGATGGTTCCTGGGTGCCCGCCCCGTGGTGCGGAACGGCCAGCACGGTCACCGGCAACAGGTCCGCGTCCGCCCCCTCCAGCAGTCTGCGCTGCGCCTCCTCCTCGATGTCGCCGGTCAGCAGCACCGACAGGGCCGCCCCGTCCGCCCGTGCCACCACCGAGGCGTCGTTCACCGAACCCGAGAACCCCGCCTTCGGCCACAGCACGCGCAGCAGCCACGGTCCCACCCGCAGCTGCTGGCCGCGCCCGGCCTCCAGCAGCTCCACACCGGCGCCGGCGAGCAGACGTCCGGTGGCGCTTTCGCCGAACCCCGGCGGAGCCAGCGCCGTGTGCACCCGCCGATGCCGCAGAACCCCGGGAGTACCGTCCACATGGTCTGCGTGGTCGTGGCTCAGGACCAGCAACGGGACCTCGACCACCCCCAGACGCCCCAGACAGGCGTCGACAGCCTCCGGGTCCTCCCCGGTGTCGGAGACGATCGCCGCCCCCGGGCCCGCCGACAGCACGAACGCGTTGCCCTGGCCGACGTCGCACGCCACCAGCGCCCATCTCGGCGGGGGCCAGCCGCCCGGCAGGCACCGGGCGGCCAGGGCCAGGACCAGCACGGTCACCACCAAGGCGGCGACCACCCGGCGGATCCGCCCGTGCGTGAGCACCAGCGCCGCCAGCACGGCGGCGAGGAACAGGCCCCCCACCACATCGGAGCGCCACGACAACGCGCTGTGGGGGACCCGGGCACCGGCCTGGGCCACCGCCGCGATCCATGACACCCCCAGGCCGGGAAGGCGCGCCGCCACCGCCGCCGCGTCCGGCCACACCGCGGCCAGGGCCGCCACCGCCGATCCCGCCACGGTCACCAACGCGACCACCGGGGCGGCCAGTACGTTCGCCGGGACCGCCACCCACGACAGTTCGCCCGACAGCAGCACCAGCACGGGGGAGACCGCCACCTGGGCGGCCACCGCCACCGCGAACGCCTCCGCGACCGGGCGCGGCAGGTACTCCGACCACGCCCGTGTCCACGGCGGCACCAGCAGCAGGATGCCCGCGGTCGCCAGCACCGACAGCGCGAACCCGAAGGAGGCGGCCAGCCCCGGGGCGACGAACAGCGTCCCGACCACGGTGACGCTCAGCGCGCCGAGCGCCGCATGGGTACGTCCGGTGGCCAGGGCCAGCAGTCCCAGCGATCCCATGAACGCGGCACGCACCACACTCGGCTCCGGTCGGCACACCAGGACGAACACCCAGATCATCGCCGCGCCGCCCACCACCGAACACCACGGGGGAGCCCGCACCATCCGGGCCGTCGCCAGCACGAGACCCGTCAGGACGGCCAGGTTGGCCCCGCTGACGGTCAGCAGGTGCGTCATCCCGGTCGCCCGGAAGTCCTCGGCGGTCTCCGGCGGCACCAGGGACACGTCGCCAACGATCAGTGCGGGAAGGAGCCCGCGTTCGGGTTGTGCCAGCACGGAGGCGGCATCGCGCAGCCGTGCCCGGACCTGCCCGGCGAGGGCCTGGGGCCGTCCGGGCCCGCTCACCTCCTCGGGCGGTCCGCGTACCAGCACCAGCGCGGCGGTGAGCGGTTCGTCCTCCGCGCCCAGGAAGACGCCCCGCGCCCGGAAGGACTGGCCGGGCAGCAGGTCGTGCCAGCCCTCGCCCGACGCCAGGACCACCACCGGCGCACGCGAGGCCCGGACCCCGTCCCGGGCCCGCACCCACGAGGTACTGGCCCCGATTACCCACTCCGCCCGTCCTGGCCGGGGCGTTCCCGCCCGCGGTACCGGGTCGGCGGTCACCACCGCCTCGAACTCCGTTTCGCGCCGGTGCTCCGACGCTTCCTGGGCCGCGCTTTCGGCCACCCGGTACACGTGGACACCGGTCACCGCCGCCACCGTGGCCGCGCAGGCAAACGACGCCACGACGGTGAGCGCCACCGCCTCCAGCGGCGGACGCGCCGCCGCGAACAGACCGACCGCGGCGCACCCCGCCGCCCCAGCGAGTCCCCAGGCCGTCCACGGCGACACCGCGAGCGCTCCCAGCGCGGTGAGCCAGGCCGCCACCGCCGGTATCAGGAGCCGGAGGTCGGGTGGCCGGTCCAGCCCGTAGGCGTCCGTGCCCAGCCACGTCACCACGGTCCGGTCACCCCACCGTGACGTGGGGTTCGAGGCTGTCGAGCACCTTCTCGCCGATCTTGCTCACGTTGACGAGCTCGTCGACGCTGGCGAAGGGGCCGTGCTCCTCCCGGTGGGCGATGATGTTGTCGGCGATCACCGGGCCGATGCCCGGCAGGGTCTCCAACAGCGCCTTGTCGGCCTGGTTGACGTCCACCGGTCCGCCGACCCCCTGCGGCCCGGCCCCGGTCCCGCCCGGGGCGGGGGGAACGCCCACCAGGACCCGCTCGCCGTCGACCAGCGGACGCGCCAGGTTGAGTAGATCGAGGTCCGCGTCCGGCAGCGCGCCGCCGGCCTCTTCCACCGCGTCGGCGACCCGCGATCCCGGGGGCAGCGTGTACAGGCCCGGGGCCTCCACCTCGCCGCCCACGTGCACGACCATGTCCGCCTCCGCCGCGGCGGTCTCCGGCCCCGAGGGGCCCTCCTCCGTCTCCGCGGCGGCGCCGTCCGCGGCCGGGTGACTGGTGGACGCGGCCCTGGTGGCCATCTCCGGCGCGGACACCGTGGTCGGCCGGTCGTGCAGCGCCAGCACCAGAGCGACGGTCAGCGCACCCAGTACGAACAGGGCGATCACCGCCCGGCGGGAGAGCGCCGCGTTGGGCGCCCACCGCTTGGACCACCGTTCCAGGAGCGAGCCGGGTGGCTCGGGGGCGAATTCCGTGTACCCCGACGGGGGAGGCTCCCGGCGCCGGTGCCGCCCTTCGGCCGGATCGCGCCACGGGCCCGGGTCGGCGGCCCCGTCCACCTCATCCGCTCCGTCCTGGAACACCTCGTCCCCGGCAGGCCCGTCCGGCTTCCGCGCGGCGGTCGGGGCCCCCTCCGGTACGGACCTCTCCGGTGCGGACCCTTTCGGTACGGGTGCCTCCGGCGCGGTGGAGGGGAGCGAGGGCGCGGACACCAGGTCGTCGGGGTCGCGCTCGGGCCACGCGTCCGGGGGCACCCGTGCCTTCCCGGGCGTGTGGCGGGCACCGTGGGGCCGGGCGCGGGCCCCGGCCGGGTGCTGGACCGAGTGGTCCCGTGCGGCGGCTTCGGAAGGTCGGACGCCGCGGCCCCGGAAGAGCGCGCCCGGGGGCCGGGCGCCGTGGTCCCGGGGATGCGTGCCCTCGGATCCCGGCGGCCGGTAAGGGGTCCGCGCGGCCACGGCGTAGGGTGCGCTCGGGATCGACGGGCCGCCGCCGTGAGGCGGCGCGGGTTCCACGGGCGGTCGGGGGATACGCGCGCGCAGACGCCGGGCGGCGGGCGAGGAGTCCAAGGTGAGAGCGCGGAGTCGGTCCTGCTGGTCGGACACGGGGGAGTGACGCCGGGGACGGCGCTGAGCGGTCATAAGGCTACGTTAGAAACCCGGGAACGCTGTGTCAGCAGCTGGTTTCAAGCTGTGGACAACCTGCGGTGCCAGTCCTTTGACCAGGGATGACAAAAACCCCGGCCTGGTGACGAGCACCGGACCGGGGTTTGGAGGATCAGTCTCAGGCGGACTGCATCGCGTGCAGACGCTTGGCGAGCGCGCTCTTGCGGTTCGCGGCCTGGTTCTTGTGAATGACGCCCTTGCTGGAGGCCTTGTCCAGGGCACGCGCGGCGGTGCGCTGCGCGGTGACGGCCTCCTCGACGTTCCCGGCCTCGGCAGCTTCGCGGAACTTGCGGATGGCCGTCTTCAGCGAAGAGCGCACCGACTGGTTGCGGACGCGAGCCTTCTCGTTCTGAAGGATGCGCTTCTTCTGCGACTTGATGTTCGCCATGCGAAAACGTGCTCCAGTTAATCTGATCATCGCGCCGGTTGGGCCAGCGGCTCAGCTCGCGGGCAGCCGTTCCGCGAGAGGCCGGCGTGGGTACCGGCGCCGGGTGTGTGTGAGTCCACAGGGCTCAATTACGAACGTGGAAGTCCGAGACACGGACCTTCAGTATGCCTCACGCGGAACACCGCTCAAACCTCGTCCGCCGTCCCTCAGGAGAGCAGCCACCCGGCCGTGTAGGCGGCCACGTCCTTCCTGCTGGCCTCGTCACCCAGATAGAACGCCACCCCCAGCGTCATCCCCGCCGGCGGGTCCGCCTCGGTCACCCCCAGCCGGACAGCGGCCAGCGCGGTCACCACCGACTCGTCCTCACCTTCCGGCGCCCACTCGCCGCCGCCGTGCGCGGGCAGCCCGAACCGCACTGCCACGTCCTCGTGCCCGCGCAGGGCGGTCACCGCCTCGGTCACCTGCCGGACCATGAACCCGCCGTACAGCGCGTCCCCGGGCATCCCGGCGCCCACGCCCGGCAGCACCACCTCGTCCGCGTACTCGGCCACCCGGTCCAGGTATCCCTTGGACCAGTACTTCTCCTCGCGATCCATGACGAACGACGGCACCCGACCGCCCGGCACCAGCTCCACATGGTGGGACTGCACTGACAGCACCGGGTCCTCGCCCAACTCCTCGCGCACCATCGACACCAGCGTGGGGACCGACGGGTCGTTCACCGTCACGGGCCGGATCTCCAGGTGCACCCCCGCGAACCCGTCCGCGGCCACCTCGGCGACCTCCGGGACGAGTACCTCGCGGGCCCCCGTGTCGAACCGGTCCCGGATCAGCGACGATCCGCTCTCAACGTGCCGCAGCCATGCCAGCGCGCGCACGTCCGGGTGCTTCTCAGACAGCCAGGACAGCAGCGTGCCGGTGTCCCCCACACGCTCGACCGAGCCATCGGCGCCGATGTCGCCCGCGTACACGTACACCGTGTCCACCCCGCCGGTGCCGAGCACCCGCTCCAGGGCGGCGGTGTCCTCCCACGAGCCCACCCAGGCCGCGTCCGCGCCCTGCGAGGCCGCCCACGGGGCCGGTTTCCCCGAGAACTGGTAGGCGAGCAGAGCCCCCGCCCCCACCACCACGACCGCGATCGCGGCCAGTCCGGCCAACAGCCGTTTCAACAGCCACTTCACCCGCTCGCTCCTCCCATCTCCGAGCCGCCCGCGCCCGAGCTGGGCCGTTCCCGGTTCCGGGTCGCATAATCTGGACACGAGTCCCACGCCCGTGCCCCATACTGCCGCACGGGTCGCGGCCGTCTCCGGGGAGGATGACCCCGCCGCCGTGGGATGATGGACGACGCCGTGGACCCACTCCGCGGCGGAGCGGTGCCGCCGCAAGGCGCACACGACCCGGACCCGACCCTGTGAACGGAGCACGGTGGCACAGCCGAACTGGACCGATCCCGCGCTGATCCGCAACTTCTGCATCATCGCGCACATCGACCATGGCAAGTCGACGCTGGCCGACCGGATGCTCCAGATCACCGGGGTCGTCGAGGATCGCCAGATGCGCGCCCAGTACCTGGACCGCATGGACATCGAACGCGAGCGCGGCATCACCATCAAGTCGCAGGCGGTGCGCATCCCCTTCACCGCGCTCGACGACCGCACCTACACGCTCGACCTCATCGACACCCCCGGCCACGTCGACTTCACCTACGAGGTCTCACGCTCCCTGGCTGCCTGTGAGGGCGCGATCCTGCTGGTGGACGCCGCGCAGGGCATCGAGGCGCAGACCCTGGCCAACCTGTACATGGCGCTGGAGAACGACCTCACCATCATCCCGGTGCTCAACAAGATCGACCTTCCGGCCGCGCAGCCGGAGAAGTATGCCGAGGAGCTCGCCGGGATCATCGGCTGTGAGCCCTCCGACGTGCTCAAGGTCAGCGCCAAGACCGGTGCGGGCGTCGAGGAGCTGCTCAACGAGATCGTCAACCAGCTCCCGCCGCCCGTCGGCGACGCCGACGCGCCCGCCCGCGCGATGATCTTCGACTCGGTCTACGACACCTACCGGGGCGTGGTCACCTACGTCCGCGTCGTGGACGGCAGTCTCAGCTCGCGTGAGCGCATCCAGATGATGTCCACCCGCGCCTCGCACGAGATCCTGGAGATCGGGGTCAGCTCGCCCGAACCCACCAAGTGCGACGGTCTGGGCGTGGGCGAGGTCGGCTACATCATCACCGGTGTGAAGGACGTGCGCCAGTCCAAGGTCGGTGACACCATCACCACCCTGGCCAAGTCCGCCACCGAGATGCTCCCGGGCTACCAGGAACCCAAGCCCATGGTGTTCTCGGGCCTGTATCCGCTCGAGGGCACCGACTACCCGGTGCTGCGCGACGCCCTGGACAAGCTTCAGCTCAACGACGCCGCCCTGGTGTTCGAACCGGAGACCTCCGCCGCTCTGGGCTTCGGCTTCCGCTGCGGCTTCCTCGGCCTGCTCCACCTGGAGATCACCCGGGCCCGCCTGGAGCGCGAGTTCAACCTCGACCTCATCTCCACCGCGCCCAACGTGATCTACCGCGTGGACATGGAGGACGGCGAAGAGCACACGGTGACCAACCCCAGTGAGTTCCCCGCGGGGAAGATCGCCGCGATCTACGAGCCGATGGTCAAGGCCACGCTGCTCAGCCCCTCGGACTACATCGGCCAGATCATGGAGCTGTGCCAGGACCGGCGCGGCGACCTCCAGGGCATGGACTACCTGTCCGAGGACCGCGTGGAGATGCGCTACGTGATGCCCATGGCCGAGATCGTCTTCGACTTCTTCGACAACCTCAAGTCCCGCACCAAGGGCTACGCCTCGATGGACTACGAGCCCACCGGCGAGCAGCAGTCCGACCTGGTCAAGGTCGACATCCTGCTCCAGGGCGAGGCCGTGGACGCCTTCTCCGCCATCGTGCACAAGGACAAGGCCTACTCCTACGGCGTGGCCATGACCAAGAAGCTGCGCGAGCTCATCCCCCGGCAGCAGTTCGAGGTGCCCGTCCAGGCGGCCATCGGCGCCCGGGTGATCGCCCGTGAGAACATCCGCGCCATCCGCAAGGACGTGCTCGCCAAGTGCTACGGCGGCGACATCAGCCGCAAGCGCAAGCTGCTGGAGAGGCAGAAGGAGGGCAAGAAGCGGATGAAGATGGTCGGACGGGTCGAGGTGCCTCAGGAGGCCTTCATCTCCGCCCTGTCCACCGACACCAGCGGTGCCGACGACAAGAAGAAGAAGTAGTCCGTGTTCTCCGCGTGCTCGCAGGCCCGCCCGTCGCCCTCCACCACCCTCAACGGTCGGCCTTTGGCCGTAGCTCTTCACGTCCGTCGCCCTCCACCACCCTCAACGGTCGGCCTTTGGCCGTAGCTCTTCACGTCCGTCGCCCTCCACCACCCTCAAC